>JACMLC010000779.1 GCA_014379795.1 Pyrinomonadaceae bacterium | reverse complement strand
CGCGCACATGATGCTTTGCGCGCTCCGCAAACCAGTATTTGCCCGAATTGTCAGGAGCCGCGCATGCCGCATCGCGTGTGCCCGAAATGCGGCTTCTACAAAGGCCGCGAAATAATTCAGGTCGAGCAGGAAGCTTAAGAGCAGTGATAAGTGATAAGTGATGAGTGATAAGAAAAATCTTCAATCTCATCACTTATCACTTATCACTTATCACCGTCTTAAATGAATCACGGGTCACAACTGACCGGAAAAGTCGTCGTGGACGCGATGGGTTCAGACCATGCGCCGCACGCGGAGATAGACGGCGCGTTGGCTGCCGCGCGCGACCTCGGCGTCAAAGTCATTCTAGTTGGTCAACCCGAAAAGGTTGAGCCGGAGCTGAGACGCTGCGGTTGGCGTGGCGACGGTGATCAAGGCATCGAGCTGGTCGAGGCTGCCGAAGTAGTCGGGATGGACGAGCCGGTCGCGACCGCCGTCCGCCGTAAAAAGAAAAGCTCTTTGAGAGTCGGCTGCCGGTTGGTAACGGACGGACACGCGGACGGATTCGTCTCTGCGGGCAACACGGGCGCAGTGATGGTGACGGCCAAGATGGTGATCGGGATGCTGCCGGGTGTAGACCGTCCCGCGCTGGCGGCGATGATTCCGACCAAAGGCAGCAAGCCGACGCTCCTCTTGGATGTCGGCGCGAACGCCGAATGCAAGGCTCTCCATCTGGCTCAGTTTGCTATTATGGGCGACGCTTACGTGCGCGCAATTCTTGGCACGACCAAGCCTGCCGTCGGCTTGATGAGCATCGGCGAAGAGGAAGCGAAAGGCAACGACCTGACCAAAGAAGCTTTCCCGCTCCTCAGAAATCTTGAAAGCTTGAACTTCGTCGGCAACGTCGAAGGGCGCGATGTTTTCACAGGGCAGGTTGACGTGATTGTGACAGACGGCTTTACCGGCAACGTGATGCTGAAATTATCCGAAGGCTTGACCGAAGCGATGATTTCGATGATTAAAAAAGAGCTGATGGCAACAGCGATGTCAAAAGCCGGAGCCATGCTCGCCAAGCCCGCGTTTCGTAAAATTAAGAAGCGTCTGGATTACGCGGAATATGGCGGCGCGCCTTTGCTCGGAGTGCGGAAGATCGTGATGATCAGCCACGGCTCATCAAACGCACGCGCTATTCGCAACGCTATTCGCAGCGTCAAAGAGTTTTCCGGGCATCGCGCCAGCGAGCGTATCGAGCGCGGCATCGCGGAAACCAACGCCCGCGAGTATGCCGAAGCCGCCGGCGGCAATTAGTGAGTAGTAAATAGTGAATGGTAAATAGAAAAAGCTTGTTCTTCTATTTACTATTTACCATTCACTATTTACTAGAGGAAAGTAATGGCAACAGTAAACGCAGGCATCTTGGGCACAGGCCATGCATATCCGACAGGCATTTTGACGAATGCCGATCTGGAGAAGCTGGTCGAAACCACCGATGAGTGGATTACCTCGCGCACGGGCATCAAGCAGCGGCGCAAGGCTGCGCCCGAAGAATACACCTCGCTGTTTGCCGTTCGCGCCGCCCGACAGGCCATCGAGCGAGCGCGCATTGATCCTTCCGAAATAGATGTATTAATCTGCGCGACCGTCACGCCAGATCAAATATTGCCCTCGACCGGCTGTTTGATTCAGGCGGAGTTAGGGGCAAACAAGGCCGCAGCCTTTGACCTTGCCGCAGCCTGCTCTGGATTTCTTTACGGCCTAACGCTCGTCAACTCTATGATTCGCACGGGACAGTGTCGCTACGCGCTGGTTATCGGGGCGGAAGTCTTGACGAAATATGTTGATTATACAGACCGCTCGACGTGCGTCATTTTTGGCGACGGCGCGGGCGCGGCTGTGCTTGGCGCGGTCGAAGAGGGACGCGGAATTTTGTCCGCGCGGATTCGTTCGGATGGCCGCTTTGCAGAGCAGCTCTATGCTCCCGGCGGCGGCACGCGCATGGGTTCCACGACAGAAACCCTTGCCTCCGGCCAGCATTTTTTTAAGATGAAGGGCAACGAGCTTTTTAAAGTCGCCGTGCGTTCGATGACGGACATCTCGCGCGAAGTGCTGGCGGAGGCAGGGAAAGCGGCTGATGATATTGACCTCTTTATCCCGCATCAAGCCAACCAGCGCATCACGGATGCCGTCGCCAGCAAGCTCGGAGTGGATGAGGCGCGGATTTATTCAAACATCTCGCAACATGGAAACACCTCGTCGGCTTCTATTCCTATCGCGCTTGACGAATGCGTCGAAGCCGGACGCGTCAAGGATGGCGATCTAGTCGTGCTGACATCTTTCGGCGGCGGCGTGACTTGGGGCGGAGTCGTCTTACGCTGGTGATTGGAATTTTAGATTTTAGATTTGCGATTTAACAGACTGATCTAAAATCTAAAATCGCAAATCTAAAATCTAAAATGAGTTCTCTCGCATACTTTTTTCCGGGGCAGGCTTCGCAGTACGCAGGGATGGGGCGCGACCTTGCTGATAATTTCGAGGCGGCGCGCAGGGTCTTTGAAGAAGCGGATGACGCGCTCGGGTTTTCCATCTCTGAGATGTGCTTTGGCGGGACAGCCGAAGAGTTGCAGTTGACGGAAAACACGCAGCCTGCGATTCTGACCGTCTCTATCGCAGCATTTCGCGCAATGGAAGCCGAAGGGTTCCCTGTGCCCGATTATGTCGCAGGCCATAGCCTCGGCGAATATTCCGCGCTGGTGGCGGCGGGCGCGCTCACTCTGGTGGATGCTGTGCGGACTGTGCGCGCGCGCGGGCGTTACATGCAGGAAGCATCTCCCGTCGGCTCCGGCGCGATGGCCGCGATTATGGGAGCAGAGTTGAGCGATATTATGAACGCCTGCGGCGAAGCTCAAGAAGGCCAAGTATGCAGTCCTGCCAACATCAATTCGCCGGGGCAGGTCGTGATTG
>JACMLC010000778.1 GCA_014379795.1 Pyrinomonadaceae bacterium | reverse complement strand
TGCGCCTGCTGGTCGCGCCCATCGGCGGAGCCTATGATTACATGACGCTCTTTCACGAAGCGGGTCATGCGCAGCATTTCGGCTGGACTTCGCGCGACTTGATGACGCAGCACCCCGAATTTATCTTCTCGCCGGATTATGCGACGACGGAGAGCTACGCTTTTCTCTTTAATCATCTTTATCATGACGCGGGGTGGCTCCGCGAGTATCGTCCGGGACTCGGCGCAGAACAGGCGCGCAGCATCGTGCGCGATCTGGCGGTTTTGACCATGCACACCATCAGGCGTTTTTGCGCCAAGCTGCGCTACGAAATTCCTCTGCACGATAGCCCTCAAGTGCGTTCGGAAAATCTGGCCGCGACCTACGCCGCGCTGCAAACCGAAGCGACGGGTTTTAAGCGCAGTCCCGCGCATTACCTGTCCGATGTGGACGACGGCTTTTACGCCGGAGCTTATCTGCGTGCGTGGGTGTTCGAGGCCGCGCTGCGCGAATACCTGCGCACGCGTTATGGCCGCCGCTGGTGGGCTTCGCGCAAGGCCGGTGATGAATTGATAGACCTCTGGAACACTTCCTCGCGCTATAATGTCGAAGAATTAGCGCGGCTCTTGGGTCTCGGCGAGCTGAGTTTTGATCTGCTCGCGGACATCTGGGTTAGAGCCATGAGTGAGGAGTAAGCAAACTAACAGTGCAGCATGTGCGCGTGCGCCTCTCACAGAGGCGTGAAGAGTATTCGATTGAGATTGGCGCGGGAACGCTTTCTCGTCTCGGAGATTATGCGCGTCAGGCACTGCCGCCACACACGCGCCGCATCGCTCTTTTCTCCAATCGCACGGTCTTTGACCTTTACGGCGACACGGCCATGCGTGCCTTGCGCGAAGCCAAATTCAAAACCTCTTACTGGCTGATGGGAGACGGCGAGCGTTACAAGAACCTCAGTTCGCTCAAGCGCGCTCTGGATTTTCTCTCTGCTTCAAACCTCGAAAGGACTGATGCCGTCATCGCTCTTGGCGGCGGTGTGGTCGGTGACCTCGCGGGCTTTGCGGCATCAATTTACCTGCGCGGCATCGCTTACCTGCAAGCTCCGACAACCTTGCTGGCACAGATAGACTCGTCGGTCGGCGGCAAAACTGCCGTCAACACTTCTGTCGGGAAAAACATCGTCGGGGCTTTTCACCAGCCGCGCGGCGTGTTGATTGATACGGAGACTTTAACCAGCTTGCCCGTGCGCGAATTGACCGCCGGGTGGTGCGAGTGCATCAAGCAGGGAGCCGTTGGCAGCCGCAAGCTCTTTGACGAGACACGACAATTTCTGCTCCGTGAAAGCGCAAGCGAGGCCGGGAACAAGCGTGATATTTCTCTGACAAAACTCATCGCTGCGCACTGTGCTTTTAAGGCTCGCATCGTCGCAAATGATGAGAGGGAAGCTCTTGAGCGCACGGATTCGCGCTCGCGCCGCATCCTGAATTTCGGGCACACAATCGCGCACGCGCTCGAAAAAGTGACTGATTATAAAAGGTTTAGGCACGGCGAGGCGGTCGGGTACGGAATGCTCGTGGCCGGAGAGATTTCGAAAAGACTAGGCATTTTGGATGGTTTTGATTTAGAATCATTAAAGGCCGCCATTCGTTTGGCAGGCCGCCTGCCCCACGCCAACGATCTTCGTCCTGCGGAGATACTGGGCACACTCGCCCGCGATAAAAAATCGGTTGGCGGTCACATCAAATGGATCCTGCTTGAGCGACTCGGGCGCGCACGTCTCGTGGATGGGCGAGAGATTGCGCCGCGCGTCTTGCGTGCCTCCCTCCGGGCTGCATTACAACCAATTTAATACTTTAGTGAGGCAAGAATTAAGATGAATAGATCGTGCGGTACATCTCCCAAATCAGCCAGACATGGCGAGCGCGGCGGCGCGCGTCTCAAATTCCTGATTATCTTT
>JACMLC010000777.1 GCA_014379795.1 Pyrinomonadaceae bacterium | reverse complement strand
GTCGCGGCAGTACCGTTATGAAAGTAAGGCGCGCGTGCGGCCAGCCCTCGCAAGGTCGGCGTCTTGAAGAGACCGAGGTCATCCCACAGCCCTGTGATGTTGCCCCGTCCCGCGTCTGTCAACTGACGTGTCTCGCCAGTCGTTCGGTTGCGGAAGGTGTAGAGGGGCAAGTCCGGTTTGCGCGCCTCCGCCGACGTGGTGAGGATGTCGAACAGTGTGTTGTCAATGTTGGTTCCGTTGTTCGCAGAGTTGTGGCAGACGTTGCAACTGCGATGGCTGACGTTAGTGCTGTTGAACACCTCCTGGCCGCGCGCGATCTGCGCGCGCTTTGGATTCTCGCTCTTAGCCCATGCATCGAAGAGATCGAACCGGCCTTCAACCTTCTTCATGGCAGACAACGCCTCAGCGCCGCCGCGCGCGCCGTCTGAGTCGAGACGCCCGACGCCCGTCACTGTGAGCTGCGCGGTCACGAGAGAGCTTTGGAAATCAACAATGTCGTTGATGACTTCAGGAGGAGCTGGCGGGCCTTGCAGAGCGCCCGTTATGAGGCGGCTGGTCAGTTTGACCAGCCCTGCATGCTGGTCAGCGCCCGCGCTGTTGCCACCGTCCCAGTTGATGGTCGCGCTCCCGGTGGCGAAGTTGATCGTTGGCAGCGCGCGCCGCCAGTGCACGAGCAGGTTAAGGTTTGCAAAACCGTGCGGATCGTCTACGGCGATCAGTTCCCACTCGGAGTTTGGCCGGGGAGCGCCGCCCCTGCGAAATACTCCACGGCTCAAGAGCATGCTGTACGCGGCGCGGCGCGCTTCCACCGTCGAGACATCCATGTTCGGGTTGTTGGCGTCGAGCAGGTTGAAGACCGTGTGTGTGCCATCCGTTTCGTCGAACAGTCGTTGCAGCGTGCCGGGGTTGATGCTCCAGCCCTCCTCCGGGATATGACATGAAGCGCAGCTCTGGCCGTTCGTGCCCTGCGCTTGGAAGTACTCGCCTGTGAGATTGACGGAGCCATGTGTACTGAACGTCGCAGCCTCTCCGCCCGGGTTCGGCATCAATTGGTTATTGGGGAGACTGCCCTGATACTTCGAGCTGGTCGGCGGCGCGACCGGCTTCGGCTTGGAGCGAAAATAGCGTGCAAGCCCCAAAGCCAAACCGAGTAGTGCAAGCACGGCGACCACAGCTCCTATCCGCAGGCGGAGACTCCGCGAGCTATTTCTCATCATCGCCATGTCTTCATTTTCTCCTGCGGTACGAAGTGAGGCTCACGCCGCTGAGGCCGTTGCCCTAGCCATGCTGTGAAATATTGAGCTGCTTCCATCATCATCATTAAAAACAAAAACTCAAAGCTCTCTTGTCATAAATACGCTATTGGGATCCAAAACATAATCCGCAAACGGGTCGCAATATGTAAAGCCAAAATTAGCATAGAGTGTACGGGCAGGCTCGAAAACTTCCATTGATCCCGTTTCTAAGCTTAACCGCTTGTAACCACGCCGCATGGCTTCTTCAAGTATGTGCTTAAGAAGATTTTTCGCGACGCCCTTTCTCAGATGGCGCGAAGCTGTCCGCATAGATTTGATTTCCGCATGTTGAGCGTCCAATTCTTTGAGCGCGCCACAGCCAAGCAGCTCGCCATTTTCCCACACTGTCCAAAACGTAATTTCCGGTTTGCGTAATCCCTCAATATCCAGCGCATGCACACTCTCAGGCGGCGAGTGTAGAAACATACTCTGAAGATGTTCCTGCAACAGCTCGAATATCTCGGAGCCTTTGAGATCGTCTATTTTAATATTCAAGCGCAAACTCCATAAAAGTGCTCTATGCTAAGACTCACTCTCTACTACATAACCCAAGTTGTGAGTTAATTGCCACTAGCTTTAGCTAGTGGAGAGATGGCACAACAGAAAGTTGGCTTGAGCCAAAATATAATAAAGCCTAATCCTTATAGCTTTAGCTCAAATGATTCGGCTAAAGCCAAAAGCATAGGGCAACCTTGATCCACTAGCTAAAGCTAGTGGCAATTTGCGAATGAAAGGCAAGCTCATCGCAGTCGGCTTGATTGACTTGTTAAGTAAGACTAGCCGCGCCCTATTCGCTTTTACTTCCCAGCATGTGCAGATATTGAAGAAAAAGCACGCGGTCTCTGCCGCTCATGTTGGTGATGCGTGCGCCGATGAGGCAGCCTTTTTCGGGCGTCAGAGATTGATAACGAACCGCAGTGGCCTCGATTGAGAGCGACCCCATGCTTAATCCGAGCACGACATGAAAGGTTGAACCCAACACCACATCTTCTTCGAGGCTGCCTTCGGGAACTATTATTCCCAAACCGCTTTCGCTGATGTCATGTGTGTATCCGGCCACCATCAGCATCTCTTCCTCTTCATCATCATCGTCCGGCTTTTTATTGAATACCAGCACGCTGCTCATGCGCGCTTCGACCTCTATTTGATAGCGAGGCGCAGTGCGGCGATTGTCCGGAAATACGGCTCTGGTGGAAAAGCGCACGCTCTCGATGGCGCGCTCGACAGTCCCCTCGACATCTGCGAGATGGAAAGGTTTGGTGAGATAACCGAAGGCCCCCATTTGCAAGAGGCCGCGCGCATATTCGGCGTCGTTGATTCCCGAAATGATAATGACGGGCGTGTGCGGTTGAAGCTGTTGAGAGAGACCTAACAACTCGACTCCGCTGCGGTCTGGCAGAGAGATGTCCGTCAGCACTACGTCAAAGAGCATCGTTTCCAGATAGGCCAGCGCATCTTTCGCAGTGGCCGCGACACGCAGGTCATGCTGTGGAGTAAACAGCTCACGCAGCATATCGCGTATCGGCTCTTCATCATCAACAACCAGAATGGCGCTCATAATATTACTTGCTCCTTAAGGGTTCTGTGCCCTTCGAGTGACAGCTCTTGCGGGAGACAAGCTTGAACGGGTGACGTTGACTGCATGAGGCTTTTATCGGGACGTGAATGAAAAGCCCGTGAGATGGTTTTCCCTTTCAAGTGTGAGCCGTGAAGATAGCGTAAAGTTGCTTTTAAAAAGTGTCAAGATTGTATTAAGTTTGAAGCCGGCTTTTAAGAGGCATGCCGTTTATTATAAACTGCGAAAGCTCTCGGAACTCAAAAAGGGATTTATCGCTTTTCGCTCTTGCCAGATGAGGAGAAAAATTTGAAATGCCTCGTAAACTAATCTTACCGTTTTTTTTCGCCGCCGCTTTACTATTGAACGGCTGCCAGACGGCAAGCAATACGAATACTGCTCCGGCAAACGCCAATTCAAGCCCGTTGCCGCCGGGCATCCAGACCTCTCCGATTACGCCGGGAGGCACGCCCACGCCCGGTATTCCTGATGTCAACGCGCCAAAGAACCAGAACCAACCAGCCGGGACGCCCACGCCCGGTATTCCAGACCTCAAGTCCGAGCAGAACAGCAACAGGCCAAAGCTTGACGAGAAGACGACTCCGTCAAAGGGAAATATCAACGCCGCCGAACCGAACCCAAAGAGGCGGCCATAAAGTTTGATGGCAGAGGCAAGGGCGATGAGAGCTACGCATACGTTGATGCAATCTCTCATCGCCCTTGCTTCTGCCGTGTCTCATATCCCCGCGCGCGTCATTAAAAGTGCGGCTTCGCGGTTGGCTTCTTCAATCACCTCTTGCTCATCAAGGGTTAAAAGCTTGCGGTCGCGCATCACTACGCGGCCATCAATGATGGTCGTTGAGACATCGCCGGACTGTGCCGAATAAACGAGTGCAGAGACGATGTCCGCAGGGCGCGGCGCAGAGTGCAGTTGATCGAGCCGGACGATCACCACATCCGCGCGCTTGCCCGCTTCGAGACTGCCGATCTCCTGTTCCAACCCCATCGCGCGCGCGCCGTTAATCGTCGCCAGCCGCAGAGCCTGTTGAGCGGGCAGAGCCTCTGCGCCGTGCGACACCTTTTGCAAGAGCGCGGCGGTACGCATCTCCGTCAAAGCATCAAGACGATTATTGCAGGGCGCGCCGTCCGCTCCGAACGAGACAGAGACGCCGCGCGACAGCATTTCTGTGACGCGCGCGATGCCTGAGCCGAGCTTGAGATTTGAAGACGGGCAATGCGCGACATGCGTGCCGGTGCGCGCTAAAATCTCAAGCTCTGCATCGTCAAGATGAACACAATGCGCGAGCAGCACATCTCGCCCCGTCAGCTTGAGCGAGTCTAGATATGCTATGTTGCGCTCGCCCGTCTCTTCCTCGACGATTTCTATCTCCGTGCGGTTTTCCGAAGCATGCGTATGAATCATCACGCCGCGCTCGCGCGCTAAGCGCGAAACTTTTTCCAACAGCTCGCGCGTGCAGCTAATGGCAAAGCGCGGCGCGAAGCAATAGCGTATGCGCCCTCCCGCGCGACCGTGCCACTTATCAAGCAGCGCGAGCGATTCGTTGATGGAATTTTCGGTCTCTTCGTGCAGGGCGGCGGGGACTTCCTCGCCCTTGTCCATCATGCACTTGCCGACCGTCGCCCGAAAGCCCGTCTCTTCGACCACGCGAAAAACATCTTCCGTGTGATTGACAGTCTCCATCGTCAACGCGCAGGTCGTCCCGCCCTTGATCATCTCCGCGATGCCCAAGCGCGCGGAAGCGCGTATAGAGGCAGGCGTGTGCGCAGCCTCCATCGGCCACACACGCTTTTTCAGCCAGTC
>JACMLC010000776.1 GCA_014379795.1 Pyrinomonadaceae bacterium | reverse complement strand
TTGACAAGCTCTTGTCCGGCCTTGCCGATTCGATTACGAATTTTACGGACTATCGTAGCTGCACCGTCATGCTCTGTACGGACAATCCGCCTTTTCACCCGCGCTGCCTATCGCGCTCGTCCAACGTCCCTGCGGAATATATTGACTTAATCTGCGCGAAGCCGCTGACGCGTGTCCTGATGCGCGAACTCTTTGAGCAGAGCATACAGATAGAAGTCGGCGAGCTTGGCTTTGCGGCCTATTATCCGCCGAGCCATTATTACCTGCTCGACCGCCACCTGCCCGACCGCTTTAAGACGGACATCGGCATGCCGCATCCGACGGACGGGCCGCGCTGGTATGCCGGAGACGAGCTGTTCGTCCCCCTCGTCACGCACGAAGGCGAGTACATCGGCTTAATCTCTTTGGACGATCCGCGCTCCGGGCGCGCTCCCGACCGCCAGAGCGTGTTGCCGGTGGTCGCGCTGGCGCGGCAGATCACACAACTGCTGGCGCAGCAGCAAGCCTCCGAAGCCCTCACGCAACAGGCCGAGCGCGAGGCGATGATTAATCGCATCTCCAGCGCGGTCAGGCGTTCGCTCGATCTTTCGGAAGTTTTTCAGACCGCCGTCCAAGAGCTGGGGCCGTATCTGAACGCAGACCGCTGCACGCTCTTTATGAGCGACGAGGAGGCCGGACGGGCGCGCAACATGGCAGAGTATGCCGCGCCGGGAGTGCAGGTGGTCGGGCGCGATTTTGAAATCGGGATGCTCAAAGACCTGATCGCCGGAATAGACCAACAGGGCGTGCTGGTCTTTGAAGACGCGGCGACGGACGAACGTTTGGGGAAAATTTATAATCGCGTGCTGCGCCCGGTGGGCGTGCGTTCGATCATGTACGTCGCCATCAAGGTCGGCGACGAGACGCCTGCGGCCTTTGCGATTTCGACCACGCGCAGCCTGCGGCGCTGGCGGCAGATGGATGTCACGCTCGCAAAAGCTGTGGCAGACCAGACGGGCATCGCCATCAGGCAGGCGCAGCTCTTTCAGAAAGCCGAGGCCACATCCGCGCGCGAAGCTCTCATCAATCGCCTGAGCCTTTCAATCCGCGCCTCGCTCAATCTGCCGGAAGTTCTCAACACGGCGACGCGTGAGCTGGGACGCGCTCTGGCAGCCTCGCGCGTACACCTGCGCCTCTATGAGCCGGGGCGCTCCGCTTCGCCGCTTGAACACGAATATGTCGCCCCGCATGCGCAGAGCATCAAGCACATAGACGTGAGCTATGACGACCCGGTCGGGCAACGACTGCTGCGCTCTTTGCAGACGATTGTGATTGATGATGCGTTCAACTATGCGGGCGGCGCGGCGGAATTTAACGAGCATGTTCAACGTCAGGCGGCGCTCACCGGTATCCGCTCAAGCATAGATTGCCCGCTCGTCGTCAACGGGCGTTTTCGCGGCACGCTCTGCATCAACCAGACTGATCGCGTGCGTCACTGGAAGGAAGATGAAGTCGCGTTGGTCGAAGCCGTCGCGGCGCAACTGGCGACCGGCATCGCGCAGGCTGAGCTGTACGAGATGGCAAAGCGTGCGCGCAAGGAATGGGAAACGACCTTTAATGCGATGTCCGACGGCCTCTTTATCTTTGACAACGCGGGGCAGCTCATTCGCGTCAATCGCGCCGGGGCGACGATGGAAGACACCTGGCCGCACTTGCTGCTTAACCGCCACTGCTGTGACATCCTGCGCACGAGCGGAGCAGACAGCAACACCTGCATCGTCGAGCAGACCATCCGGGAAGGACGCACGATTACGGTAGAGGTGACGCCGGAGCGTTATAACCGCCCGCTCCTGGTCACGGTCGAGCCGATTATTGAAACCGGCAACCAGACGGTCGGCGCGGTCTGCACTGCGCGCGACCTCTCGGAGCTGCGCAAGGTCGAAGCCGAAGCGCGCGAGAATCAATCGCTCCTGATGAATATTTTAGAGAGCGCGCGCGAGGCCATCTACGCGGTGGACACGGACGGTCGCTTTCAGTGGTTCAACAGCGCGACGCTCGTCATCGGCGGTTACAAGCCTGAAGACCTTGCCGGTCATCACTTTGTAGAGTGGATGTACGAGGGCGACCGCGAGATGATTCGCGAGCGTTTCGAGCAGACGCTCTCAGGCGAGCCGCAAACATACGAGTCACGCTATTTTACCAAAGACGGCAGCGTGCGTTACGCGCTCATAGATAACGCGCCGCTCGTCGTTGACGGGCGCACGACGGGCGTCCTCTTTATCGCGCGTGACATCACGGAACAGAAACAGGAAAGAGAGCGTGCCTCTCAAGCAGACAAGCTGCGCGCCCTGGGGCAGCTCGCATCGGGCGTCGCGCACGACTTTAACAATGCGCTCGCGGCCATCTTGGGACGCGCGCAATTGATGCGCCGCCAGATTCAGGACGAAGGGCAAACGCGCAATCTCGACATCATCCAGACCGCAGCCGAAGACGCCGCTGCCACAGTCCGCCGCATACAAACCTTTGCGCGCCAGTCTCAGGCCAAAGAGTTCGAGCTGTTGGAAGCCGGAGGCTTGCTCAAAGATGCTGTGGAAATCACGCGCACGCGCTGGGAGAACGAAGCGCGCACGCGCGGCCTGCATTACGAAGTCGAGCTTGATGCGCCCTGCGATATGCACACGGCAGGCTCCGCTTCGGAATTGCGCGAGGTCTTCGTCAACCTGATCGTCAACGCTGTGGACGCGATGCCCTTTGGCGGCCAGCTTTCGATTAGCTGCGAGCGCAGG
>JACMLC010000775.1 GCA_014379795.1 Pyrinomonadaceae bacterium | reverse complement strand
GTCTGGATCGATGAAGTTAGGCGCGGCGCGGCGGATGCGGATGGCAAACTTGTTATCAAGAATGTGTCTGCGGGTCGCCACGCTTTGCGCGTGCGCGCGAGCGGATTCAAAGAGGTGACAATGGCGCTCGCCCCTGCGCGGCGCGGAGAGATCGCGGTTCGCCTCGTGCGAACGACGGATGAAGCAGAGTTGCTGTTTCAACAGGCAGAGGAAGCGCGCGAGAAGGCGCGTGATGACGTTGCGCGCGAGGCTGCGGCCGGGCTTTATCGCCGCGCGTTGCAGCTCAGGCCAAGATTCGCGGCGGCACATGTGGGCTTGGCGCGCGTCCTTTTGGAATTGAATGATTACAATGCCGCGCTCGAAGAAATTGATGCGGCGCACGAATCCCGCGCCAATTTCGCGGAAGCCTCTGCGGTCGAAGGGCGTATCCTGCGGATGGCTGCGGATGCGGATGGAGCTATCAAAGCTTTCCAGAGCGCGATTGTTGAAGCGAAGGGATTTCAGCCCGAAGCCCACACAGGGCTGGCGTTGATCTATGAAGAGAAGGGGCAGCACGAAGAGGCGGCCGCAGAGTTTCGCACGGCCATCGCGCAGCTTTCGGACACAGAGCCTGTCGTGTATCAACTGCTCGGCGCGGCTTACGAGAAGCTGGAAAAGTATAAAGAGGCGGTCGCGGCTTACGAGAAATATCTTGAGCTGTCACCGAACGGCAGCCTTGCTCCAGCGATTCGTTCGGTGATGGATCAACTGCGCAGGCAGGCTGAAGGCCGCGCCGGCTTGCCTTACTGACACTCATCAATAAAGCCAGCCGAAAGTTTTGGCGAGAAAGCACAGGACGAAGGCGACGACCAGAAAAGTCGCCAGCCATGGATACTTGCCCATCGGGCATTTGTTCTCTTCGCTCATCTTCGACCGCTATCATAACCCGTCTCAAGCCCCGCTCTCAAACGATTGTTGACAAGCCCCGCTGTGGCCTTGTAGGCTTCCGCCGATTTCAGTAATCAAGCAAGAGTCCATCAAGCGGCGTTTATCCAAAATTGAACATCCCGGAGAACAACCTGATGACAGAAGAGGGTTATGACATACAGAGATTGCTGGTCTTGAGAAAACTGACGCGCGCGATCTCCGATTTGCTGCGCGGGCAGATGAAAGAATATCTTTCGACGCTCGCGCCGCTCGTGAGGCCGCGCGCGACGCTCGGCGATTACGTGCAGAGCAGCACGCGCGAGACCAGCCGGATCGCTGACGCCGCTTTCAAAGAATTGCAGGGCATCTATGAATCTGTCGCCAGAGCCTCGCCCTTTAACCTCTCCGGCGAATTGAAGCCGCCGATTGAGATTACCAGCACCGCTCTGGAAATGACGCCGATGGAGTACAGCTACGAGGCACAGACCGAAGGCGAGAGCAAAACCGTGACGGTCGTCTCACCGCTCAAGTGGATGCTCACCTATTCGGGTTTCGCGCCGGGACGCGTCAAAGAACTCTTGCGTGATCGCGGTCGCGCGGGCGAAGAGGTGCAGCGATTCCTGCTGCACTACGTGGTGCTGCATGTCGTGATGCGTAAGCAGACGGGCGTGACGGAGATTCTGGACGCGCTGCATTTCCCCATCACCAGCGGAACCGAAGCGGACTTCGGCCAACTGCCGTTGACTTACATTTCATCATCAATCTCGACCGTGCGCCCGCCCGACAGCGTGATTATCGAAAGCACAGAGGTTTCCGGGATGGATGTCTTTGAAGAAGTCGTGCGGCTCGAAGACATAGCCGGGCTGCAAGACCCGCTCAAGCAGCGTCTCGTTGAGTTAATTCGGAGTCACGGCGAAGAACTACCATCATAATTAGCCACAGAGGACACAGAGAACTCAGAGGGAAAGAAGAAGCATTTTGGAAAATAGCATTCATTTCATCTACT
>JACMLC010000774.1 GCA_014379795.1 Pyrinomonadaceae bacterium | reverse complement strand
ATCGCCTTTTCCCGGAATCCTTCTCGCTACGCGCGGAGTTCTCTTGATGCGACCCGTGCTGATTTTGATCGCAGCGTATTTGCTTGGCTCCATCCCCTTCGGCTATTTGATCGTGCGCGCGAAGGCGGGCGGGGACGTGCGCGAGACCGGGTCGGGCGGCACGGGCGCAACCAACGTCACGCGTCGCGCGGGTAAGTCGGCGGGGGTTCTGACGCTCCTGCTCGATGCGTGCAAGGGGTTGCTGGCAATCTATCTGGCGCGAAAGTTTCTGACGCCTGATTACGGTATAAACTGGTGGGTGGCGGCGGCGGCGGTCTTGGCTGTCGCGGGGCATATCTTTCCCGTCTGGCTCGGCTTTCGCGGCGGCAAAGGGGTTGCGACCGGCGTGGGCGTCTTTCTCGGCCTTGCTCCGCTGGCGGTTGTGGGTGCGGCTGTGGTTTTTATTGTTATCGTCGGGGCGACGCGTTACGTTTCGCTCGGCTCGATTGCTGCGACCATTGCGATGCCGGTCTGCGTGTGGCTCTGGTCGGCTTTTGTAAAACCAATCGAAGGACTGAATGCAATCCTGACGGCGGCGATTATCGGCGGCGCGCTCATAATCTTTATGCACCGCGCCAATATCGGCAGGTTGCTGTGCGGCACGGAAAGCAAATTCAGATAACGCGAATTTTTGATGAAGCGTATCGCAGTCATCGGCGCGGGAAGCTGGGGCACTGCGCTCAGCATCGTTGCGGGGCGCGCGGGACATCAGGTCTGTCTCTGGTCGCGCAACGCAGAGGTAGTTGATGAGATAAATCATCATCATGTCAACAGCGTCTATTTGAAATCATATGCCGTCCCGGAGACCGTCAGGGCGACAAGCGACATCGCAGAGGCCGTGAGCAGCGCAGACTTTGTGTTGCTGGCTGCTCCTTCGCATGTGACGCGCGAATTGATAAGACGCATGCTACCCTCTCTGGAATCGCGTATGCTTTTTATCAGCGCGACGAAGGGCGTTGAGATTGAGACCGGAAAGCGCATCTCGGAGATTTTACGCGAGCTGCTGATTGAGCGTTTCGAGCCGCGCTTCGTCTGTTTGTCGGGGCCGTCTTTCGCACAGGAAGTAGCTGCCGGACAACCGACAGCAATCGTCGCCGCGAGCCTGTCTGAAGATGATTGCCTGCTGGCCCAGACAGCGTTGAGCTTTGAAAATTTGCGCATCTATACGAACACGGATGTGGTCGGAACAGAGTTCGGCGGCGCGGTCAAAAATGTGATGGCTGTGGCCGCCGGAATGGTGGCGGGGCTGGGACTCGGAGCGAACAGCGTCGCCGCGCTCATCACGCGCGGGCTGGCAGAGATGGCGCGCCTTGCTCTGGCCGAAGGCGCGCAGCTTGAAACCTTGATGGGCTTGGCGGGATTGGGCGATCTGGTTTTAACCTGCACGGGCGGTCTCTCGCGCAATCGTTATGTCGGGCAGGAGCTTGGCAAGGGGCACCGGCTGGAAGACATCATCAAAGGCATGCGCGAAGTTGCCGAGGGCGTCAAGACCACGCGGGCGGTCAAGCTGCTCGCGGAAAAACTCTCGGTCGAGATGCCGATCACGAATGAAGTTTATGCCGTTCTTTATGAAGGCAAAGCTGTTTCGGATGCTGCCGGTGAGTTGATGTTGAGACCTTTGCGCGGAGAGTTTGAAAAATAAAACGGTCTTTGGCCTTTGGCCTTTGCACGCGACTCAAACTTGAACACCAGCGCTCAACATAAATGAGACGAACAAAGACCAAAGGCCAAAGACCAAAGACCAAATCTTTATGACAGTAGCAACAGAAGAAAAGAACCTCGTCTCGAATCGCGCGGCCTTTTATGAGTATCACATCGAGGCTAAGTACGAGGCTGGCATCGCTTTGACGGGCACGGAAGTTAAGAGCGTGATGGCCGGGCGCGTGCAGCTTAAAGAATCTTACGTGGCTGTGCGGGATGGCGAAGCGTGGTTGTTTAATGCTCACATTTCGCCTTATTCTCATGGCAACCGGGCAAATCATGAGCCTTTGCGGACGCGCAAGCTGCTACTGCACCGCCGCGAGATAGATAAGCTCGAACAATCAGCGAGCATACAAGGGATGACGCTCGTCGTAACTCGCGTCTACCTCAAAAACGGGCGTGTGAAATTGGAAGTCGGAGTTGCTAAAGGCAAAAAGTTGTACGATAAGCGCGAGAGTGAAATGCGCCGCACCGTCGAGCGCGAGACGCGCGCACAGTTGAAAGACCGCCAGAATCAGAGATAATAGACGAATCAGATTATTAGAAGGGGACAACGAAAATGGATATGCAGGCAAGCGCAGGACGCTATCAGGATGAGGATGTACAGGCTCTGGCCGTCGCCGTGTTCAAGGATGAAAAGGCGGACGACGGATTTTTAAGCGAGCTTGACGAGATAGCGGGCGGGGTTATTAAGTCCGTGATTGAATCCGAAGAATTAAAAGGCAAAGAGGGCGAGACGGTCTACGTGCATCTGGCCGGAAGCGGCGGCAAGGTCAAGGCGCGACGGCTATTGTTAGTCGGAGTCGGCGAGCGCGCAGACTATCACTTGCCGCAGGTCTCGCAGATGGCCGGGACTGCCGCGCGTTACCTGCGCGGGAAAAATACTAAAACTGTGGCGGTCGTGCCGCGCTCCGAAGGCGAGGCTGAAAGAGTCGCCGCCGCTGCCGCAGAAGGCGCTGTGACGAGCCTTTTTGAGCTGGACAAATATCGCACGGCAGATAAAGAAGAGCGGCAGATAGATCGGTTCGCCGTCATCGTCGAGGGCGCGGACGCGGATGCCTTGAATCGCGGTGCAGAGCGTGGCCGCATCATCGGCGAATCCGTCAACTATACGCGCGATTTGGCGAACGAGCCGGGCGGCTACATGACCCCCACGGACATGGCCGACAGCGCGCGTCAGATTGCCGAACAGTTCGGCCTTAATCTCGAAGTGCTTGATGAAGCGCGGATGGAGCAGGAAGGCATGGGCGCGCTCTTGAGCGTCTCGCGCGGTTCGGAAGAGCCTGCCAAGCTGATCGTCTTGAAATATCTTCCGCGCGATGCAGCCAAACAGGAGACGGACAATCTCTTGGCCTTCGTCGGCAAGGGAATCACTTTTGATTCAGGCGGCATCTCGATCAAACCGGGCGAGAATATGGAGTTGATGAAATACGACTTGTCCGGCGGCGCGACTGTCTTGGGCGCGATGCGTGCCATCGCTCAACTCAAGCCCTCGATTCCGGTGCTGGGCGTCGTCCCGTGT
>JACMLC010000773.1 GCA_014379795.1 Pyrinomonadaceae bacterium | reverse complement strand
TCCAATAAAGAGACTGAAACCTTCATCTTGGAATAGCTGGACTTTCAGTCATCGGTCAAATCTCTGCACTTTCAGTGCAGAGTGGTTTAGTTTTACCTTTCTTGATAGTCTTTTCAATTCGTACTTAACAGTTATGTTATGATGCTCTGTGCGGAGCGTGCGCGGTGAAGCAGCGTCGCTTCACGGCCTCCGCTCATTCTTTGCCCGCCGTCAACGGTGTTCGTTAAAACCCCCGGAAATTCAAATCTATGGCCTCGATGAAAAGTAAAAACGGAGTGGATGCCATCAACCAGACCGGCGTTGCGCCGGAGAGGGAAGCCCCTGCGATGAGCGTTGCGCGAACGAGAAGAGCTAAGACAGCAGTCAATGGCACGCGTACCGGCGCGGTCGAGCGCGCGGCGGCTGCCTTAGCGAGCGGAGATTTAACAGCATCGCTCTCAAACAACGATACGGGCACGGAAAAAATCAGCGACAGCGAGCGTCGCGCCTTGCATGAATTGGAAGCGATGGCGCGCAACATGCGCCGCACCGTCAGCCGCTTACAGCGCGCGGCGGATTCGGTCGAAGCCGTCGCCGGACGCGTCCTCGAAGGCGGGCGCGGCCTCGCTTTCTCAGTGAGCGATGAAGCCGCTTCCGTTGATTCGACCGTCAGCTCGATTGCGGAAATCAGCGCGTCCGCGCGCGCGGTCGCAGAGGCTGTCAGCGCGCTCTCCAACCTTGCACAAACAACTTCGACTTCATCGCTTGAGATGGCGGCTTCGATTGATGAAGTCTCTGCCAACGCAGATGCTCTGACGGCTTTTGTCGAAGAGACGGCCTCTTCAATCGAAGAGATGGCGGCATCTGTTTTGACGGTCGCGGGTTCGACGGAATCGTTAGCGAAGGCGACGGACGAGACGGAACGCTCGATGCGTGCGATTGACGATTCAACGCAGCGCGTCGGCATCTCTGCGGGCGAGACTGCGGTGCTGGCGGACGAAGTGCAGCAATCTGCGGGACAGGGCGCGCGCATCGTGCGCGAGACGGCAGAATCCATGCGCGCTACACGGCGCGGCATCGAAGAGGCTGCACAGACGATTGCCGCTCTCGGCGAGCGTTCAGAGCGCATCGGAGACATCACGCGCGTCATCAATGAGATCGCAGACCGCACTAACCTGCTCTCTTTGAATGCACGCATTCTCGCCGCGCAGGCAGGGCCACAGGGGCGCGGCTTTGCCGTCGTCGCCGAAGAGATTAAAGAGCTTTCGGAAAGAACCGCGCGCTCGACAGACGAGATTGCGGAGCTTATCAAGGGCGTGCGCGAATCCGTCGGCGCATCCATCACGCAGGTCTCAAGCAATCGCCAGCTCGCGGATGAAGCGACCGGACTGGCAGAACGCGCTGCCGTCTCGCTCGATGAAATCAGCCGCAAGACGGATTTATCCGCGACTGCGATTCGCCAGATTGCCGAAGCGGCGGCGACGCAATCGCTCGAATCGCATCAAGTCACAGAGCTGATGGCGGAAGTTCGCAGGCGTGCGCAGGAGATCGAGCGCGCCACGTCTGAGCAGGCGCAGACTTCAAAACAGATTGGCGAGCGCGCCGTCCGCATGGCCGAGCTGACAGAGCAGGTACGCCGCGCGATGCAGGAGCAGGCCATCGTCTCCAAGCACATCGCGTCGGCGATGGAGCAGTTGACAGGAGTCGTAGAGCAAATCGGCAACGCCGTCGGCGAACAATCGCGCGGCGCGGAAGAAGTCTTGCGCGCGGTCGAAATCATGCGCGAGTCCGTGACGAAAAATCAGGCGTCCATCGTCCAGATAAATTACACAGCAGGCTTGCTCGAATACGAAGCGGCATCCTTACGCGAATCGGTCAGCCTCTTTCGCCTGCCGGAGCCGAAACGCGGCGGGCAGCTTTCGTGCGGCGTGCCTGCCGGAATCCCGACGCTTGATGTTTTGGAATCATCAACCTTGTCGAGCCATGATCTGTTGAGCATGATCTGCGAATGCCTTGTCGGTGCGGGCGAGAGCGCGGAGGTCGAGCCTGCCTTAGCTTCCGCCTGGGAGGTGTCTGCGGACGGGCGGATCTACACTTTTCAGATGCGGCGCGGAGCGCGCTTTCACAACGGGCGTTTGGTGAATGCGAGCGATGTTATTTATTCCGTGCGCCGCACGCTTCGTCAATCGAAATCCGGCGCGTGGGTTTTTAAGAGCCTTGTCGGAGCGGAAGCATTCGCGCGCGGCGAGACGGAAGAGCTGCCGGGCGCGCGTGCGCGCGACGAGCAGACCGTCGAGCTTGAGCTGTCAGAGCCGCTGGCCTTTTTCCTGCCGATGCTGTGCCTGCGCTTTGCTGCAATCGTGCCGCGCGAAGAGATTGAGCAGGACGGCGGCGCGCGTTTTATCCAAAAACCCGTCGGCACGGGGCCGTTTCGTCTGGTCTCATACGACAGGGAAGCAGGGCGCGTCGAGCTGGCGCGCTTTGACGAATACTGGAACAGCGAAGAGCCGTATGTTGACGGCGTGACCATCGAGTATGACGAGAACGGCGAGCGGCTTTTTGAACGCCTGCGCGGCGGCGAGCTGAGTTTCCTGCGCGAAGGCTCGCCCGAGCGCATCGCGCGTCTCGCGACGGATACGGACTGGCGTTCCTGCATCGTCTCCGCCACGCAGTTGCACACGCAATGCCTCGTCTTCGATGCACAGCAAGCTCCGTTTAATGACGTGCGCGTGCGCCGCGCCGTCGCACATGCGATAGACAAAGAGCGGCTGATACGCGAAGCCTACGCGGGCATGGCAGTCCCCGCCGCTGGGCCAATCCCGCCCGGATTGATGGGACACGATGCGGATTATCGCGGGCTGGAATACGACCCGGATCGCTCAAGACGCCTGCTCGCAGAAGCGGGCTACAGGCGCGGCATCAGCTTAAAACTGTGGCGCTCGTTCCCAGAACAATCCGCAAGCGCGGCGGCAGGCCAAATAATGTGCGAGATGCTTTCGGAAATCGGCGTCAAGTGCCAGATTCATGTAACGGACACGGCGGACTTGATGGCTGCGGCGCATGATGGCCGCGCTCCGCTGGCGGAGTTGAGCTGGTATGCGGATTATGCAGACCCGGACAATTTTACCTACGTGCTGTTCAACTCCGCGCATCACGAGAGCGGCATCGGGCGCACGGCTCATGT
>JACMLC010000772.1 GCA_014379795.1 Pyrinomonadaceae bacterium | reverse complement strand
GCCTTGCGCATCACCTCTTCGCGGCGCAGGTCATATAGCTTCAGAATCAAATTTGCATCATCGTGTTTTGCGCTCATTTTTTAAGCCCTCCGAAAATTTAAGGTAAACGTCTGCCCGGACAAGAAACGGGGAAATAGGCGAAAAGGTTAATAGGGAAATAGGAGACAGAAGACAGGTTCTTTTGTCTTCCCTTTTCTCCCTTTCCCCTATTAACCTTTTTCCCTTTCCCGGATGTTCCTGTTTGAATTATTCCGCAGAAGTCTGAATGCCGTGCGAAGGCAATTCGGTCGTCCAGAGAGGCGGCGTTTTAGCATCATCCGTCGCGGCATCTGTCGGACATGCGTCTTCGAGCGCGAGCAGGAGCACTTCATCAATCGTTTCGACCAGATGAATGTTCAACGCGTCGCGTATCTCTTCCGGGACTTCCGTCAAATCCTTCTCGTTATCCTTCGGCACGATAATAGTCGTGATGCCGAAGCGATGCGCGGCCAGCAGCTTTTCCTTGAGGCCGCCGATGGGCAGGACGCGCCCGCGCAGGGTAATCTCGCCAGTCATCGCTATCTCTTTGCGAATCGGCACGCGCATCAATGCTGATGCCATAGCGGTTGCCAGCGTGATGCCTGCCGAAGGGCCGTCTTTCGGAATCGCGCCTTCGGGAATGTGTATGTGCAGGTCACGCTTGCGGATAAAGTCCAAGCTCATGCCGAGGCGTTCGCTGCGCGCCTTGATGCAGGTCAGAGCAGCCTGCGCAGATTCCTGCATCACGTCGCCGAGCTTGCCTGTCAGCATCACGCCGCCGCGCCCTTTTGTGAGCGTGGCTTCAATCTGCAAGACTTCGCCGCCAACCTCAGTCCATGCCAGACCGGTCGCAAGGCCGATCTCGCTTTCGGCGGCGACGCCCTGCTGGCGGAATTTGATGGGGCCGAGCATGGCGCGCACGCGCTCTGCCGTGATGACATCTTTGAAATCTTCACCGGCATTTTCCGAGACGATCTTGCGTGCCACCTTGCGCATACAAGAGCCTATCTCGCGCTCCATGTTGCGCACGCCAGCCTCGCGCGTGTAGCCGCGTATGATTTCCAGCAAGCCTTCATCCGTGAACTCAACCTGTTCGGGCTTGAGGCCGTTTGATTCTGCCTGCTTGCGCACCAGATGCCGCTTGGCTATCTCAAGCTTTTCGCGCTCCGTGTAGCCGGAGAGCCGCAGTATCTCAAGCCTGTCTTGCAAGGGCGGCGGAATCGTGTGCAGCACATTCGCCGTCGCGATAAAGAAAACTTTCGAGAGGTCGTACTCGACATCCAGATAGTGATCCTGAAAAGTATTGTTCTGTTCAGGGTCTAAGACTTCGAGCAAAGCGGATGACGGGTCGCCCCTGAAATCCGCGCCGAGCTTGTCAACTTCGTCAAGCAGGATAAGCGGGTTGACCGTTCCAGCCTTTTTCATCATCTGGATAATCTGTCCGGGCAACGCGCCGATGTAGGTTCTGCGATGGCCGCGTATCTCCGCTTCGTCGCGCACGCCGCCCAAGGAGAGGCGCACAAACTTTCTGCCGGTCGCGCGGGCAATGGATTTGCCAAGCGAAGTCTTGCCGACTCCCGGCGGGCCGACAAAGCAGAGAATCGAGCCTTTCGGATTTTTGACGAGTTGACGAACGGCTAAATATTCAAGAATGCGGTCTTTGATTTTTTCCAGGCTGTAATGGTCTTCGTTCAAAACCTCTTCGGCTTTCGAGAGGTCTCTGATCTCTTTGGATTTCTGTTTCCACGGCACGCTGACGAGCCAGTCTATGTAGGTGCGCGAGACAGTGCCTTCGGCGGACATCGGAGGCATAGCTTCCAGACGATGCAGTTCCTGCATGGCCTTCTCTTTGGCCTCTTCGGACATGCCCGCTTCTTCGATTTTCTTCTTCAACTCTTCAAGCTCCGCCTTTTCGTCTTTGCGGCCAAGCTCTTTGTGAATCGCTTTGATCTGCTCGTTGAGATAATACTCTTTCTGCGCTTTCTCCATCTGCCGCTTGACGCGTGTCTGGATAGTGCGGTCAAGCTGTCGCTTATCAAGCTCCTGTTCCAGAATTTCTATCAGCCTTTGCAGGCGAGCCTGAGCAGAGAAGATTTCCAGCAAGCCCTGCTTGTCTTCGACCGAGATGCGGAGTTGAGAAGCGAGCGCGTCTGCTAAGTGAGACGGGTCTTGATTTCTGAGCGCGGTTTGCAGCGCGTCCGTCTGCGCGTCCGGCGCGAGACGCATGTGTTGTTCGATAAGCGTGTTGATGCGCTGAATCAGTGCGTCCACGCGCACGCCCGTTTCATTCGCAATGGGAGCGCGACGCACAAGGGCCGTAAAAGCTCCGTTGTTATTCTCGATGCGGACGGAAGTGGCGCGCTCGCGTCCCTCGACAACGACCTTGATCTGGCCGTTGTCCTGCTTTTGCGATTGCAGGATACGTCCCAGTGTGCCGACCGTATAAATCTGTTCCGGCTTTGGCTCATCCACGCTGGCGTCGTGCTGCGTGGCGAGAAAGATCGTGCGGTCAGAGGCCAATGCTTCCTCAAGGGCGCGCACGGAGCCGGGGCGTCCGATTTTGAAAGCGACTTTGGTAAAAGGAAAGATGACGACATCGCGGATGGGAACCATCGGATAGCGCGCGATGTCCGTTGGGGTGCGGTCTGAATATTCTTCCATTGCTCTGTTTAACTCTTTCGCCGAAGACTTACTTGCCCTGCGAAAAGGGGCGAGCCGCCACAAACGCCGTCTCGCCCGTCCCTCCGCGAACCGTCTTTAATTGTAGAACATTTCGCCCGTCCGCGCTACTAATCAGTTAAAATTAAGAGATGAAAGGCTTTGGCCTCGCTTTCAGCCTGTTCGGCTCAACTTTGCGGAAAGATTAGCCGGGGGCGTTTATAAAACAAAAGAATAGAAAATGGATTACGGATAAGCCGAATTTTCACGGATTCTTATCCGGGTTAATCCTTGTCATACGTGGTCTATCGCCTGTCACTATAATTTTTCGAGTTCTTCGATGTCTTTTCGCACTTCCTCTAAAAGTTTGCGGTTAACTTCGGGCAGAGCATTTTGAGCCTGAGCTTTCAGCAATGCGTCCAACGCTCGCCGATAATTTTCCTTTGCCCCGGCAAGATGAGTTTGGCGAATTTGCCGGTTAGTGGTTTTAGCAAGTCCTTCATGAACTTTGCCGGCGCGCTGGTAAGCAATCGCCAAATCGCGCAGATGGCCCGTGCTGGCGGCATCATTGGCGAGTTGCTTTTCATATAGCTCCGCGCTTTTTTGATATGCCGCAATCGCGCCGGTAAAGTCGCGCTGCTTTTCCCGCGCGACGCCGATTCTTATATAAAGCACACCTACGTCGCGGTCATAGCCGCGGTTCAGAGGGTCTTTTTTCTGTAGTTCGAGAACAATCGCCATTGCTCGTTCCAGAAAGCCGAGAGCTTCGACGGGTTTTCCGAGATTAGAAGCCGAAATGCCGAGGCGCGAAAAACTTTTCGACAAGTTATGCCGCGCCTGCGCGTTGGCGGGGTCGGCGACGATGATTTCCTCAACAACTCGCCGGGATTTTTCGCAAAGCTCGAATGCCCGCGCGTCGTCAATTTGTTCGTAAATGCTGCTGGCTCTTTCGTAAGTTCCCCAGAGATCTTGTTTGAGATTCGTATCGTTCGGTAAACGGGCGGCGAGCGATTCGGCGATTGTCACGGCGCGCGCCATTTCCGCCTCGGCTTC
>JACMLC010000771.1 GCA_014379795.1 Pyrinomonadaceae bacterium | reverse complement strand
GGCAGACGTAAACTGTTGCCGGAGCTTTTGCCATTTTTTTAGTGATAAGTGATGAGGGATAAGTGATAAGAAAAAGCTTTTTGTCTTTATCTCATCACTTATCACTCATCACTTATCACTGCCTTTACGTTTTCCGTAGGCCGACCGAGAACGGCGCGCGAGCCGCGTTCGACGATGGGGCGTTGGATGAGGTCTGGATGCTTGACCATCAAGGCGATTAATTCATCATCGGAATGCTCGCTCTTGCCCAAACCCAGCTCACGGTAAACAGCCTCGCTCGTGCGCAGCAGTTCGCGCGGCTTGAGCTTCATTTTCGTTATAAGCCCTCGCAGCTTTTTCTCGTCGAGCGGCTATTTGTAATAGTTCACTTTCTCAAACGGGATGCCGCTCTCACGGAGCAGCCGGTCAACCTCTCGACACTTCGTTCAGGTCGGCTTTTCGTAAACGGTGATTTTGTCTGTCATCTGTTTTGGTCTTAGGTCTTAGGTCTTTGGCCTTTGGTCTTTGCTTGTCTTCCTCATGCTGAATATTACCATTCAATGTTGCGGGACGTGCAAAGGCCAAAGACCAAAAACCCAAGACCGTCTTTCATGGAAATATCCCGCGCATGCGCGTCGCTTCAGCCACGCGCTCGACGGCGAGGATGTATGCGCCCGTGCGCATGTCCGTGTTGTGCAGGCCGCTTTTTTCATGGACTGAGCGAAAGGCCGTCCGCATGGTTTGCTCCAAGCTATCGTTGACCTGCTTCTCAGTCCAGAAGAAAGAGTATTGATTCTGCACCCATTCGTAATAGCTGACGGTGACGCCGCCCGCGTTGGCTAGGATGTCCGGGAGGAGAAAGATTCCGCGATCTGCCAGCGCGAGGTCTGCGCCCGGCGTCGTCGGGCCGTTTGCCAGCTCGACAATAATTTTGGTCTTGACGCGCTCGACGTTCTTGAGAGTGATGCTGTTTTCCAGCGCGGAAGGGACTAGAATGTCGCACTCTGTTTCCAAGACCTGTTCGCAGGGAATCTCTTCCGCGTTAGCGAAGCCGAGCAGCGAGCCTGTCTCGTCTTTGTGCCTGAGCGCGGCTTCGACATTGATGCCGTTCTCGGCATACACGCCGCAACGCGAATCGCAGATGGCTATGATCCGCGCTCCGTCTCCGGTCGCCAGCTTGGCAAAGTTCGATCCGGCGTTGCCGAAACCGTGTATGGCAACACGCGCGCCTTTCAAATCAACTCCCTTGACGCGGCAGGCTTCGCGCGCCACGTAGAGACCCCCGCGCGCAGTCGCTTCCGCACGTCCGTATGAGCCGCCCAGCGAGAGCGGCTTGCCCGTCACAACCGCCAGCTCCGTGTGCCCGCGCACCATCGAGATAGTGTCCATAATCCATGCCATCGTTTGCTCGTTCGTGTACACGTCCGGCGCAGGGATGTCGCGGTCTGGTCCAATAATCGGAGCGATCTCAAAAGCGTAACGGCGCGTCAGGCGTTCAAGCTCTCCGATGGATAAGCTTTTCGGGTCGCACACAACGCCGCCCTTGCCGCCGCCGTAAGGGATGCCCACGGTCGCGCATTTCCATGTCATCCACGAAGCGAGGGCTTTGACTTCATCGAGCGTCACCTGCGGGTGATAGCGAATGCCGCCCTTCGCGGGGCCGCGCGCGATGTTGTGCTGCACGCGATAGCCTTCAAAGACTTCGACGTGCCCGCTGTCCATCTTGACCGGGATCGAGACGATGAGCTGGCGCTTGGCGTGCCGCAGCACATCGCGCATAGAGTCTTCCAACTTCAGATATTCAGCCGCGAGGTCGAATTGTTGTTTGGCAATCTCAAAGGGGTTTAGTTCTTCAGGGGCCGTGTGATTGGTCATGCTTTAAGTTTTCTCCTGAAAGATCGGGTTTAGGCTGGACGGCTGTTAATCCTAAAAGAATTGTCAGGCGGTGTACAGATAATTTGGGTTAAAGCTTTTGAGATTCAGGGAACAATGCCGCTCGGTTCGGGGTCTAACGTTTGTGAGTTAAGCTCCCGCGACCCGCATGGCACCGGCTGATTGGGAGGAATTAAAAGAATGTTTACGAATCTGATTGAATCCGCTTCACATCAAAAAGAGCTGGCGCGCAAGGGTCGCTTCTTTCTCGCCGCGATGGTCAGCTACGCACTGCTTTTCATGTCCGCAGGCGTCGTCAGCATCTATGCTTACGATGCACATCTGGGAGAAAATCAAAATCTTGAAATGCTAGTGCTGCTCGCTCCGACCGATGCGCCCGAAGCGCCTGCGGTTGAGAGAAACACCCAGCCCAAACCAAACGCAAACGCGAAAGACAGCGGCGTTAAAAATATTGAGTCTGAAAGGACGGACGCGATAGCGCGTATTAACGACCCTTCCAAAGTCCCTGACAAGATTTCCTCTATCGCATCGAAAGTGCCTGAGATACCGCTGGGAAAATTCAACATTGGCACTAAAAACGTAGACGGAAGCGCAATGTTTGATAAGAACTTGCCCATCTGCGCGGATTGCCCTGAATCATCCGGCGGCTCCGGAAACCTCGTTAAGGCTGAAGAGATCGGCACGCCGCCGCCGTCTATTAAAAGGGAGACTGTCAAACCGCCCCCGGTAATCTCAAAAGGCGTCATCAACGGGCAGGCCATACACAAACCCAAGCCCGTCTATCCGCCACTCGCTATCACTTTGCGCAAACAGGGAGTCGTGAGCGTGCAGATTCTGGTGGATGAAAAAGGGAAAGTGATTTCGGCGCGAGCCTTATCAGGCGATGCACTGTTGCGACAAGCGGCAGAGCAGGCGGCACTGCAAACCAGATTCTCGCCCACGCTTCTCTCCGATGTGCCGGTCAAAGTTTCCGGCACAATCACTTTCAACTTTATACTTAATCAATGAAAAGCAAGGCGGAAGGCGGAAGGCGGAAGGATGAAAGAGATGCTATTGAAGATGAACGGCTCAGGCTTAAATAGCATGCCCTTCATCCTTCATCCTTCCGCCTTCATCCTTGCGTGTAATGGCGTGTGACGCG
>JACMLC010000770.1 GCA_014379795.1 Pyrinomonadaceae bacterium | reverse complement strand
GCCGGTAAAGGTGGCCGCGCCGTCGCTGTCCTTCTGCTGTAGCTTTCTCAGGAGATTCAGCGTCTGGTACGAGACGCCTTTCGCTAAGCTCTCTTGTGCCATCTGCAAGGCGCGCTTGGGGTCTTTGGCGGCGACCTCTGCGGCGATGGTTTGCTCAAGCATTAATTCCTGATCCATCATCCGCGCATACGACGGCAAATTATCCGTAAATGCCTGACGCGTGGCTTGCAGCAGGTCAAGCGCCAACTGCGGATCGCGCCGCGCGATCTTAGTGATGATTTGCTGTCGCTGGTTGATAAAGACCCAGAGCGAAGCCCCGAAGTCATTCCCGACGCCGGTGCTTTTCATGGCCTCTGCCAGATTAGTCAAAGCCTCATGAAAAAAAACCCGCGCGCGTTTCTCGTCATGCTTCCACAGGAGGTCTGCCGCCGCCGCGAAAATGTATGCGCGATTCTCCGGCAGCTTGAGCTGTTGCGCGCTGTTGAGGGTTTCCTCAAGCAGCGACAGCCCTTTGCGCTCAAGCTCTTTTTGCGCTTTCTCCTCTTCCTCTTTGGATTTTTCCAGAGGAGCCGCCGGAGGCGTTTGCGCGAGTGTCTGTGTGATGAGAAGAATCGTGAGCAGCAGTGAAGAGAGAAGCGATTTCAATTTCATGATGGCCTCCGTGTGAAGTGAGCGGGTTCAACAAGCTTTCAAGGTCTGACGAGAGGTTTCCTGCGATTCATGGGCAAAGCAGCCGCGATTGATGGCGTGGAGTGTAACACGGATTCACCGGAATTCATTTCAAAAATGAAGCTGATTCCCATCTCTGTTGACATTGATGTAGCCTCTTTATCTTGCTTCAAGTCTTGAAACGGTGGGGCTTTGCGTCTATCCTGCATTTGTTCAAACAAAAATCTTCAGTCAGGTAAATAAAAAGATGGCAGACAGTCGTAAAGTGTTAGCCGTTATCTTAGGGGGCGGCGCAGGCTCGCGGCTCTTTCCGTTGACCGAGCAACGCTCGAAACCGGCTGTGCCGCTGGCGGGCAAGTACAGGCTGGTTGATGTGCCTATCTCTAACTGCATCAACTCGGATGTGATTCAAATCTTTATCCTGACGCAGTACAACTCCGCTTCCTTGAATCGTCACATCGCGCGCACGTATCGCTTCTCGCAATTCTCTGACGGCTGTGTCGAAATTCTCGCGGCGGAGCAAACGCCCGACAGTCCGCAGTGGTTTCAAGGGACAGCCGATGCCGTCCGTCAGGTCTTGCCGCACATCGGAGACTGGGGGATTGACACGCTCTTGATTCTCTCCGGCGATCACCTGTACCGGATGGACTATCGCCTGTTTCTCGCGCGCCATTTTGAAACGAATGCGGACGTGACTATCTCTGTCATCCCGTGCGGCCAGAAAGACGCGGAAGGCTTTGGCCTTTTGAAGACGGACAGCGACGGGCGCATCATAGAGTTCAGCGAAAAGCCGAAGGGCGACGCGCTCGAAGCGATGAAGGTAGACACGACCGAGCTTGGCCTCAGCGCGGAAGCGGCTGAGAAGCGTCCTTACTTAGCTTCGATGGGCATCTATGTGTTCAAGTATGACAAGCTGGTGGAGCTTTTGGGACAGGACT
>JACMLC010000769.1 GCA_014379795.1 Pyrinomonadaceae bacterium | reverse complement strand
CGACATCGAAAACCTGCTCGGGCATCGCTGCCACCTTGAGCTTTTCGTCAAGGTCGAAGCGGGCTGGCGCGACAAGGAACACATGCTGGATGACATGGGAGTTCAGGACAGATAAACGCAGTGACATGGAAGAAGCTTTTGAGTAAATGAGCAAACCGGGTCAAGACTATCAAGCTCGAATTTGGTACGCGCTCGATGTGACGCTGGAAGAGGCTGCGCGCGAGGCGGCCCAGTATGCGCTGATGGAAGCGGGCGCGCTCGGCACTGAGAGCTTAGAGAGCAGCGGCGAGTTTTTGCACGTAGTCGCTTATTTCGACGCGCCGCCGGATCGCACGCGTGTGCGCGAGATGCTGTTTGACGCGCTCCGCTTTTATGATCTGCCGTCGTCCGCCGTGCGCGAGATGCTGTTTAAAGAGGTCGCAGATAGAGACTGGCTCGGCGAGTGGAAGAAAAGCTGGCAGCCCGTCGCGGTCGGTCGCCGCTTTGTCATCGCGCCGCCGTGGAGCGAAGTCGCGGAAGCTCCTGACCGCATCGTCATACGCATCGAGCCGGGCATGGCTTTTGGAACGGGGACGCATGAAACGACACGGCTCTGTCTCGCAGCCATCGATAAATATTTTGACCGCGAGAGCTTCTTGGATGTCGGCACGGGCACGGGCATTCTCGCCATCGCCGCCGCCAAGCTCTCGCCGCACGCGCGTGTAGAGGCGTGCGACACGGATCCCGAAGCAATCGAGATAGCCACAGAGAATGCGCGATTGAACGGAGTGGCAAACCAAATAAATTTTCGTACGGGTACGATAGACGAGTCCGCGACGGCTTCCGCCAATCTGGTGTGCGCCAACCTGACTGCGGACGTGATCTTGCCGCTCCTGCCGGAACTGCTCGCGGCCACCTGCGGCCACCTGATTCTCTCCGGCATCTTGCAGGAGCAAGTCGAGTTGGTTGCGAGACGCTTAAGCGAGCTTGGCGTCAGCGAGTTTGACCTTGAGACGGATGGCGAATGGATAGCCATCATTATTTAAGAACTCAAGGTCTTTGGTCTTTGTACTCAATCTTGAGTTGGGAATGGCAGACGTTGACCGTTTTGAACGGAAGAATTATTGTTGCTCTCTGTGAAGGTACGAGACATCGTAAAGTTGATTGAGAAGGATGGATGGTACTGGGTAAGAACCAAAGGTAGCCACCATCAATATAAGCACCAGACGAGGCCGGGTTTGGTCACTGTGCCCGGTAATCCCGGCGATGATGTCGCTCCGGGTACGTTGAACAACATTCTCAAGCAGGCAAGTCTAAAGTCATGAAAAAATATCTAATCATCGTCGAAAAAACAGCGACTGGCTATTCGGCCTTTTCGCCTGATGTGCCGGGGTGCGGCTCGACCGGAAAAACCAAAGAAGAAGTTGAGCGAAACATTCAGGAAGCGATTGAGTTTCATCTTGAGGGCTTACGAGAGGAAGGCTACGAAATTCCAGAGCCGAGCAGTTATTCCTCATACATTGACGTTGCCGCGTAAAGCCCCGCCCAACAACTCACTCAACCGGAGCGGAATCAGCTTGCCTCTCATCCGCAGGACTTGAATGCTTGGTTAGATTCTTCCCGCCCAGCTAATTCGAGCGTTAGCAGATTTATGTTGAATAGCGGACAAAGCACGAAGCACAGAAATACAAAGACCAAAGGCCAAAGAACAATCTTTATAAAAAATGACTCGCCGTAGATTTTACGCGCCGCCCGAAGCGTTTGAGGAAAACTTTGTCACGCTGGCGACAGAGGAAGCGCGCCATCTGAGAGACGTGCTGCGGCTCAGGGTTGGCGATGAAGCTTTTGTGTTTGACGGCGAGGGGCGTGAATATCTTTGCCTCATCGCAGAGAGCTTACGGAACAGTGCGCGCCTCGAAGTGCGCGAGGCGGTTGAGGCGGCGAGTCCCGAATCTCCGCTCAGCCTGACATTGGCTGTCGCGCTGCTCAAGGGCGAAAAGTTCGATTTCGTCGTGCAGAAGGCGACCGAATTGGGCGTCACTCGCATCATGCCCGTCATCACCAAGCGCGCGGATGTGCGGCTGCGTGATGCGAGCGAGCCGCTGCGACGCGTCGCGCGCTGGCAGCGGCTCGCGCTCGAAGCCTGCAAGCAATCAGGCCGCGCACGCGTGCCGGAGATTGCTGTGCCAATCTCTTTCCCGGCTTTGCTTGAAAACGATGCTATTGAAAATACTGAAGCGCGATTGATGTTTGCGGAGCGTTCGGGCCAGAGCCTTGCTGAAGCTTTCAGTCCAAGCGATGCGCGACCGGCGGCCTTGACCGCGCTCGTCGGGAGTGAAGGCGGATGGGAGGATGAGGAAATCGCTCAGGCTGCGAATGCCAATTGGACAATCGTCACCCTCGGCGGGCGCATCCTGCGCGCAGAGACTGCGGCCATCACAGTCGCCGCGCTGATGCAACACCTGTTCGGCGACCTCAAGTAAGGCAAAAGTAAAAAGGTAAAAGGTAAAAGTAAAGACAAGGCGATTGCCGCTTCTTCACTTTTACCTTTTACCTTTTTACTTTTGCCTTCAGCAGTTCTCTTGCTGCTTGCTGGTCGCGCTCGATCTCGAATTTCCATGCCGGGTCTGGCTCTGTGTGCAGGATGGTTTCAAGATGCGTGCGCGCCTCTTTCTCGTTTCCAATTTCGATTAACAGTTCCGCAAAGTAAAGCCTTGTGACTGTGCTGGCGGGTGCAAGGTTGATGGCTTTTTCAAAGTTCGTGCGCGCTCGCCTTGCGCCTCCGCCGAGCCAGAGGGGAAGCTTGTGCTGAAGTCGCGCCAGCACGCGTAATGGCCCTGCGGCGTGAAAGCCTGCATCAATTTGTACGGCGCGCTCAAGAGATTTCCGTGCCTTGAGCGCATGCAAAAGCGCAGGCAAAGGATTTTCCAGAGAGGCCAGCAAAGCGAGATTGACGCCGCGCCAGAAATGGCCTTCGACACGTTCTGCCAGTAGCCTTGCGGCGCGCAGGGACACGCTCGCGCCTTGCACATGATGCGAACGCGCTTCTGTGATGCTGCCTGCTTCCTGTCCCAGAAAAAAGTGCGCGCGTCCCAGCCGCCACGCCGCTTCATAATCACTCGCGGCAGCTTCGCGCAATAACTCTACGCTCTCGCGGACGTTCTCTATTCCGGCGCGTGCAACATAAAGCGCGTCTGCGCGTTCTATCATGTCCGGCGGCGTTGATGGCATGTGCGGCATCTCATTCAGAACTTTGACGAAGCCTTGAGCGTAAGCGAAGAATAAGCATCCGTGTAGGCGTGAGCAAGTCTTTGAAAAAATTTAATCTGAAAACCTGATACAGGCGCTTGTCTGAAATTCAGATAAGGCTCATAATCTTGCGTAGAAGGAGATTGTAAAATCATGGGTTTGGATAAGGATGATGCTGTCAGGCGGGCGCGGCGCGATCTGGCGAAGCGTTTGGGCGTTTCCGAAGATGAGATTACGGAAGAGGCTGTCGAGAAGACGGATTTTCCGGATATGGCGCTCGGCGCAGGGACAGAGGACGAAATGAGCGGGCAGATGATGACGCCGGGTTTGCGCATACGCCTCAAGGCGGGCGGGCACGGCAGCCATGAATATCGCGCAGGCGATGACCAGCTCAGGCTTTACAACTTTAAAGGGTCGAATTATCGTATCTGACAGAAAGTCCCAAGTCTCAAGTCCCAAGTCCCAAGTCGAAGCGATTTTGGACTTTGGACTTGAGACTTGGGACGTGAGACTTGATTTTGAGGTGATGTAATGAACCGGCAGAACTTTCTCGGACATCTGGCTCTGGCCTTAACAGTTATTCTGGTGGCAGCCTTTGCGGGACAACTCAGGCGTTGGGAGCGGCAGCGCTCCAGGACCCACACGAACGAGATGAAGACGGTACTCGTCGCCGTCCCGGACAGCGACGAAGCGGTTGAGCGCAGAGCGCCGGAAGTCTTCGTCCGCTTTCGCAAAGGCGTGAGCGAAGAGGCGATTGATGAAATCACTGCGAGGCTTAACGATAACATCGAAGATAAGATTGAAAGCGTTGACGGCCTCGTCTCGATTGACGATCTGGACGACGCAGACCCGCAAGCGGTCGCAAGCGAATATCGCTTGATGACAGAGCTTGTCGAATATGCTGAGCCGAATTTTGAGATTAATCTACAGCCAAGATTTGAGAAGTTCAGCAACGAACCGCTGCCCACAGAAGCCGAAGCGGACGGCAAAAGGCCGGATGACCCGATGTTCGAGGAGCAGTGGTCGCTCTCTAACACAGGGCAGCGCGGCGGCAAGCTGAAGGCAGACATCAACGCTCTCGCGGCTTGGGAGCAGAAGACGACGGGCAGCGAAGAGATAGTCGTCGCCGTCCTCGACAGCGGCGTTGATTACAGGCATCCAGACCTGAAGCAGAACATCTGGGAGCGTCCCTCGGACGTGGACGAATATGACGATGAGCAGATCGGAAGAGTTGACGACCAGTACGGCTATGACGCCGTGCTTGACAGCGGCGACCCGATGGATGACAACGGGCACGGCACGCATTGCGCGGGCATCATCGGCGCGGACGGCGACAACGGTCTCGGCATCGCTGGCATCAACTGGCGCGTCAAGATCATGCCTTTGAAGTTCATCTCAAAGACAGGCTCCGGGACGACCAAAGATGCGATTGAAGCTATCAATTATGT
>JACMLC010000768.1 GCA_014379795.1 Pyrinomonadaceae bacterium | reverse complement strand
CTTTGATTGCGCAACACGCTGTTGCGCAGAATTTTCCCGGCATGCGCGGCGAATGCGAGCGGATAATTTCCCAGCAGCTTAAACATGCTCGGCAGAGCCTGTGTCCAATGTCCGGCGCGCGCCTGTTGCCGCAATTTTTCGACCAGCATCTCGCGGCGATACATGCGCGTTTTGAATCTGAGGCCGCTGCGGTACGCACGCTCCAAACGCTTATCGCCCCTCACGTATTCCCACTCCGCGCGCAACACGCCGACCGAATACTCTTCCATCAGCGCAAGATTGTCAGAGGTATTGCTTTCATGGCGGCGATGCTCCGCGACGATTTCGGTGTGCGAGTAGAGCGGAAATTTACGGGCGACTCTGAGGTACATCTCGTAATCTTCGGCGGCTCTTAAAGAGGTGTTGAAGTCGCCGACCGCGTTGAAAGCTGCGCGCCTGTACATGGCTATCGCGGGACAGCCGATATAGTTCGAGTGCAAGAGCCTTGCGTAATGCTCGCCCGTGACGTGTGGCTGCGCAGGGGTCTGAAGCGGGGAGCCGTCTCCGGCGATCATTTGGTAATGCCCCGAAACCAGCACACAGTCTGCATGCGCTTGAAAGCATTTGAGATGAGTTTCGAGCGCGTGCGGCAGCAACTTGTCATCCGCGTCCAGGAAGACCAGAAAGCTTCCGTTGCTTTCGCGTATCCCGGTGTTGCGCGCCGCCGAAGAGCCTTGATTTTCCTGCCGGATGCAACGCACCTGCGGATAACGCGCGGCCACCTCCGATGTGTTATCCGGCGAGCCGTCATCCACCACGACTATTTCTACAGGCGCGTAAGATTGGGCCAGCGCGCTCTCAATCGCCGCGCCCAAGAAGTGCGCCTGCTTGTAGCAGGGGATAATGACTGAAACTAAATCGGGGGTTGTCATGATTTTGGAGACCTTGTGATTCTCGCTTTCTCGAAAACCTCTCTTCAGATCACATCGGCCACCGTCGCCTCGACGCGCTTGAAGTAGATGTAAGCGACGGGAAACAGCGCGAGGGAAATCAGTGCGGAGATTGCCAGCAGGCGAAAGTCCGGCGACATTCCCTGCAATACGACGCGGCGAAAATTCTCTATCACTCCGACCATCGGATTAAGAATATAAAAGCCTCTGAATCGTTCGGGCACGGCAGAGAGCGGGTACACGACCGGCGTCGCGAACATCCAGACCTGCGCGAGCAGCGGAATCGCGACGCCGATGTCGCGAAAGCGCACCTGTGTCGCAGAGAAGATGAGTGAAGCGGTCGCCGCGAACAACAGCAGAATGCCGACAATCGGAATGACGTAGATGAGATTGATGCTGAGCGGCATTCGATAGTAGAGCATCAAGCCGACAAGCATCGTCGAAGCGACGAGCAAGTCAAAGAGCGATGACAGGACATAAGTGAGCGGCAAAATCTCGCGCGGGAAATAGACTTTCGTGACCAGCTCGGAATTGCTGACCAGCGAATTCGTCGCGTTGGTCAGAGAGGTCGAGAAGCAGAGCCACGGCAGCAGCCCCGCGAACGCAAAGACCGCGTAAGGCGTCCCGCCGGTCGGGACTTTAGCGATGACCGAAAAAATCAGTGTGTAAATCACCATCAGCATCAAGGGCTGCACAATAGCCCATGCGACGCCGAGCACGGATTGTTTGTATCTCACTTTGATGCGATGAATGCTCAAGGTGTAGAGCAGGTCACGGTACTGCCAGAGGTCTGTCAGGCTGTACATCAAACCCGCCGGAGAGAACGAGGGCGGGCGCAAGACACGCACGCGGCGCAAGCCGTCAGGCCGCGTCGCGGCTAATGGGTCGCCCGTTCGTGCGTTGGGCAAAAGATTTGAAGGCATCTCAGCCATAAACAATTCTGGCGAACAATAGTTTCTAGCGGCGCGTCCTGTAAATTCGCAGTAAGAGGCGCGGCGCAAAGCGCAGCATCAGCATCACTGCTGGCAGTTTCCAGTGACGATGGTATTTCCGTGCGGCGCGAAATTCCGTCGCCGCGCTGTCAAACTCTTCGCGCGTCAAATGCAGCTTGCCGCGCTCAACCCTCAGATCGGCCTCAAGCCGCTTGACCTCTGCGGCCATCATCTCTCGCTCGTCAGGCGTCAATTCCAGATGACGCTCGATCTTGTCATAGGCTTCCAGTTCTCTTTCGACTTGCTCAATGGCGTTGCCCGACAGGCTATCGGGGCGCACGCGATAATTGAGCAGAACTTTTTTCTGATAACCGGCGCGCGCTCCGTGCCGGATCATCCGCAGCCAGAGATCGAAATCATGCGCTCGCAGCAGCTCTTCATCAAACAACCCGACATCGAGAATCACTTGCCTGCGCGCGACGACGCCGGACGTGATGACGTTGCAGCGCGCGGTGATCAAACTCTCAAAGGTGACTTCTCCCTTCGACGGCGCGGTCTGCATGTAAGTTTTGCCGGACAGCGGCGACTCGCCGAAGATGAGAGCGTCCGCATATGCAAAGTCGCATTGCGAGTGATTGATAAACTCGACTTGCGAACGCAGGAAATCCGGCAGCCACCAATCATCCGCGTCCAGAAAAGCGACGAACTCGCCACGCGCTACATACAGCCCTGTGTTGCGCGCCGCCGCCGCCCCGCGATTTTCCTGCTTGAGATAAACCAGATGCTCGCGATAAGGCTCAAGCGCGCGCTCTAAATCGGGCGTGTCCGGCGAGCCGTCGTTGATGACGATGATCTCAAGGCTCTTGAAGGTCTGCGCCAGCACGGAATCGAGAGCTTCGGAAATATACGGCGCGACGTTGTAAGCCGGAATGATGACGCTGACGGCGGGCGGCACGGCGGCGTGACGCGCGATGCGCGCGGGCGTCTCTGTTCTGTCTGCTGTTTCCATCATCAGGCTCATCAGTCTCTCCCGTGCGGCGCGCCAGCGGTCACAACCGCCGAAGAGGGAGAATTATTCGGAGACGGCTCACGAATCGGCTCCCAGCGCGCGTAACGCTCGCCGCGCAGGAACTTGTAACAGGCGATGATCGAAGCGACGTTGGCGAGCACGAAATACTGCGGCAATGCCAGCAGCCGCACACGCTTCCCAACGGCGCGCTCAAGCAGCCAGCCGACCGCCGCCAGAGCATAAAACAGCAGCTGTGCGGCCAGCGTCGCTGCATAAAAGACTGAGCGCGGCGCCAGCGCGGCTGAAGCAAGCAGCATCGCCAGTAAAAAGAAGGGCACGAAATAGCGTAAGACTTTATGCGAGAAAAGCTGTACAGCGTAAAAGCCGCTGCGCAGCGGGTTCATCATCGCGCGGTGACGCCAGAGGTCTGTAAAGGTTTGCGTGATGACGCGCACGCGCATCCGCATCTCTTTATCCGCGCGCCGGTTGGTCTCTTCCGTGCACACGGCATCCGGCTCATAGACCGCTCGCAAACCCTGCTCGACCATCTTGGTCGCAATCAAAAAATCGCTGCACGCTTCGTTGTACATCGGCACATAAGCCGCGCGGCGCACCGCGTACAGACAACCAGACGCGCCAATCAGAGAGCAGGCGCGGCTCTCATGCTTTTTCAAAAAAGTCTCGTAGCCCCAGTAGGAACGCGCGCCGTGACCGACGCTCGTCTGCGCCGGGTCAACATACATGAGCCGTCCGGCAACGCAGCCGACCGAAGCATCCGCAAAGTTCGGCATCATCAAGCGCAAGACATCAGGCTCGTACAAGGTTGTGGCATCGGAAAATAAAATGACTTCGCCGCGCGCCTGTTGGACGGCTGCGTTCTGCGCTGCGGTCTTGCCCAGACGTTCCTCCTGCCGGTGCAGGCGCACGCCGCGCGCGGCGAACTCACGCGCGATCAAGTCCGTCCGGTCGGTCGAGCAATCCGAAGCGACGATGACTTCCAGCTTCTCCGATGGATAATCGAGCGCGAGCGTGTTTTCCAGCTTCGTGCGCAAGTCGCGCTCTTCGTTGTAGGCCGTGATGATGACGCTGACCGTCGGCTCTTGCGGCGCACGCGCGACTTTTCTTGAGCGCAGAGAGCTGACCAAAAAAACCAGCAGCGGGTAACCGGCATAGGTGTAGCAGAGCGCCGCGACGCTCGCCCAAAAGATAATCTCTGCCGCCAGTCTGAAGTTCATCCCGTTGCCTGTTCTGGCCTTGCACCGAGTCCGCCCAAGGTGGCTGCGCGCCTGTCCTCTTCCTTCTTCGCCGCGCCCGTGAGCTTGCCTTCGCCCGCTTCGGCTTCCTGCTCTCTCATCGTGTCCTGTTCCAGATCATAAATGCGGCGCAAAGCGATGGCATACGCCACCAGATAATAAACGTACCAGTGATAAGCGACCGAAGAGAAGAAGCTGCTGAGCATGTACGCGATCAGGCTCGCCTGCATTCCGACCGCGAGATAATAATAGCGCGAGCTATACCGCACCTCGAATGTTTCTTTCTCAATCTGCCACAAACGCTTGAGCGGCGTGACAATGAACAGAGTGTAAAACGCCGCTGCCGCCAGTCCCAATTCCGCAGCCACCTGCGTGTAGGCGTTATGGCTGACGTGGTCATGGATCGAGTAGATGGGAAAGTTGCCCATCCCGACGCCAACCAGCGGATTACGGGCCGCCACGATGAGAGACCTGATAAGCAACTGTTGCCGCGCGGTTGACGAGCCGACCGCATCCAGATTCGAGTCGAACAGAGAGAGGATGCGAATTCCATAATTGCCCGGCGCGAGAGCCAGAAAGGCAGCCACCACCACCAGACTGACCAAGATGACGAGCAGGCGATTACGGCGTCCGATCTTCAAGGCCATAATGACCATCGAGCCTGCCAGACCGATAAACCCGCCGCGCGAAAAAGTGACGACCGTGCCCGCCACCATCAGGACAGCGCCCGCGCCGTAGAGCAGCTTGATGGGAATGCTGCGGGCAGAGAGCAGCAGCGCGACGACCAGCGGTATGACCGTCACCAGATGCAGCGCCATATCATTCGGATTTCCGAACATGCCGCCCAAGTTTCCTTCGACGCGATAACCTTCGACGGTAAAAAGACCGGCTCGATAATTGTCCACCGCGTTCAAGCTGAGCAGGCAACTGACTCCTATCGAGAGCCAGATTAAGCCCTTCAAACGCGATTCCGTGCGCACCACGTTGACCATCACGATAAACATCAGGACGGCCTTGAGAAAAATGTCGTTAAATGTCGCCCAGGCGTCAGGCAGACTGGTGGCGAACGGCATCGAGATCAATGCCATGGCGGTCAACAGCAGCAGTAGATTGACTTCGCGCGGGCGCGCAGTCAGGTTGCCTTCCAGCGAGAATTGCGAAGGAACGTAAATCGCCAGCGTAAGAAGCGCCAAGACCATCGCCATCGAAGAAAACCCAGCCAGAGCCGGAAATAATTCGTACGGGCGAAAGTACAGGACAAAGGTAAAGAGGAAGATGCCGAGATAGGTGATGAAGTGTCCGCGTTTGACGATCCAGCTCTCGTCTTTCGCGCTCCTCGCGGCGCGCACGGATGGCGCGGGAGTTTTTGGACTCTCTTGAGCGGAATTTTTATGAGATTTCGGCTCCGCTCCTTCCTCGACCTCAAAGCGCGGAGCGGGAAATTCGAGCGGCGGCGGCGCGGGAAACTCTTCGGCAGAGCGCGAAGGGCCGCCCCCGCCTCTGGTCACAGGTTCATAGTCTAAAGCCTGTTGATTCCGGTATGACATCTTGCGGCACTCTCACAGGGTCGCTCACGCCGCTGCCAGCATTTCATGTCTACACTGGGACGCGCGCGTCTGCCGTCAACGCGAAATGCTCTCCCACTGTCCGGGGCAATCCGAACCGGGAAGCGATTCGTTTTTGCCCGCTCGCCAAAACGAGCGGCAAAATCCACGTTGCAGCCAAAGGCCACTGTAGGCAACTAGAACGATGACCGTCAAGCGAATGAACAGTTTTCAGTTTTCGGTTTTCAGTTTTAAGAGATTGACTTAACTGAAAACTGAAAACCGAAAACTGAAAACTCCTTTTACACCGCGACGCTCTCCGTATTGCCGACCAGCGTGCGGACGCGCTCGCGCAACGCCATCTCAAAGCGGCGCGCTTCTTCAATCTCGGAAAACGAGAGCGCGCGCAATTCCTGTTCGATCCGGCGGCGATAGTCCGAGACCAGAGAATCCGAGACGCCGAGCGTGGCCGCGACTTCGAGCTGCGTGCCGTGATCCTGACTCAGATAACAATGCCACAGGACGCCGAGCATCCGATTATACTGTTTGACCTTGCCGCGCACAGCGCCCTGCAAGCCTTTGAGAAACTGGTCTACGAATCCTGCGGCTTCCTGCTCAGACTCGCGCCTCAGCAAGCCCTCTTCGGGAGTATCGCATTCGTCAACCGGCTCGTAGTTGAAACCGTTCTCGCCTGCGTCGTCGCCTCCGCTCAAGGGGACTAGATAGATGTCCATCACTGGCAGGCGCGACATGACGAGGCTGCGCAAGGCGCGCACGTCAACGGGCGCGTCCGCCGCTTCCAGCACT
>JACMLC010000767.1 GCA_014379795.1 Pyrinomonadaceae bacterium | reverse complement strand
CCTGACCAGCTACGGCGAAAATATTCTCGAAGAGATTAGCCCCGCGACCGGGCGCATCCACGCAGACTTTCGCCAGATCGGCGCGCCCACAGGGAGATTCGCGTGCAATTCACCAAACATCCAACAGGTGCCTCACAGCATTGAATACCGTCGCTGCTTTCGCGCGCCCGAAGGCAGAAAGCTTGTGATTAGTGATTATTGTGTGGCGCAAGGCACCCGCGTTGCGACGCGACGTGGATTAATAAAAGTAGAGCGAGTGATGATTGGCGATGAGGTTTTCCTAGAGGACGGAAGCGCCGCCCACGTCTCGTCCGTCATGACACGCGGAATGCTCCCGGTTTGCGCTGTCACGTTAAAGAACGGCTATTCGCTGAGGGCTACATCCTTTCATCGTATACGTGTGCTTAACCAAGAGGGTGAATATGTTTGGCGAAGAATACAAGACCTTGCCCCCGGAGATCGTGTAGCCGTTCAACCGGCGCGCGGGTTGCACGAAGAACTATCTTACGCGAGCTTACCTGAGCCAATCAGCACACATCACAATAACCATAGAGAACTAACAACTCCGCAGCTTGCCGATGAGCGTCTGGCGACCTTTATGGGTTACATCGCGGGTGATGGAACTTTCGGAAAGAGGTCTGTCGGGTGGGTAGTCAATCTGCAAGATACAGACGTAGCTAGGCAATTGAAACAGTGGGCGGCAGAGATGTTCAGCATCGAGGTTCATGAACGCGGGTCATACAGGGGCGTGGCGGAATTTGGCTTGTACAGCACGCCGCTGGTCAAGTGGTGCGCCGAAATCGGCATTTCAAAAAGCTCCTTGCCTGAGTTTCTGTGGCGAAGCAGGCCGTCCGTAGCAGCAGCCTATCTACAGGGCTTGTTTGAATCAGACGGCTCCGTCACCGATAGCGATACAGGCAAAGTGAGTTTCAGTTCTGCGCGTGCGCAATTGGCAAGAGACGTACATCAGATGCTTTTAGCTCTCGGCATTCCGGCGACTTTGCGTGAGCAAAAAGGTACTGGCCCGGATAAAAAATTCAGTTGCTGGTCAGTGTCAATCGTCGCTTCAGGGCTGGCAGAATTTTGTGAGCAAATCGGGTTTCTCTCGGCGCGTAAACAAACCAAGCTGGCAGCTCTCTTAATGCGTTGGACTGGCAAAACCGTTGTGGGCAATATGCCTAACCTTCGTCACAAAGTCCGCGCTCTACAGCTTTCAGGTGAGGTGCGGCGGCGTCTTAACAACATCTCTTCGCTAGGGCGTCCCTTGACTGCTTCTTTAGCTTCAACTATTGAGGCTGATTATCCATTGGTGGCAAAGGAATTGGGGTTGCGACATTTAACGGAATATAAGCAGATGTTCCTCCCTGTAGTTTCCATTATTGCCTGCGGCGAGCAACCTGTCTTTGATCTTTCGGTGCCGGGGCCTATGACTTATATTAGCGATGGCTTCGTGAGCCATAACTCCCAAATTGAACTGCGCATCCTCGCGGACTTTACGGGCGATCAGGGTTTTATAGATGCTTTCAATTCCGGCGCAGACCTGCATCGTGTGACCGCCGCGCAGGTCTTTAACGTGCCGCTCGAAGAGGTCACAAAAGACCAGCGCGACTTTGCCAAGCGTTTGAACTTTGGCGTGGTGTACGGCATTGGCGCGCAGCGTTTTTCGATGATGACGGGCTTGAAGCTCTCGGATGCCGAAGACATCCTGCGCAAGTATTTCGCCACCTATCGCCAGCTCGACGCATGGCTGCGCGATGCCGCACAGCGCGCCGTGCGCGAGCGAACATCACGCACGGCATCCGGACGCCTCGCGCGCTTCAGGTTCGATTCGGAAGACAGGCAAGCCGTCTCGCTCGCGCAGCGCAACGGAAAAAATAATCCGATTCAGGGATGCGTCAATGGCACGACAAAGGTCTTTGAAGAAAAAGCTGGATATGTCGCGATTCAGAGTTTGGAAGGAAAGCAGGTTTCCATCTGGGATGGCTCGCGCTTCTCTCAAGCACGTGTTGCCGCGAGCGGAAAGAAGCAATTAGTTAAAGTAGAGTTCCGGGGCGGCCATTTCATAGAGTGTAGCCCGGAGCATAAATTTCTGACTACTGATGTTAACGGACGCACCAAATGGAGAACGCCCGGAGAATTCGTCAAAGGTAATTATGTCGTCCTGACAGAGGCTCTCGGTCTTTGGTCAACTGATTTACGCTTGCCGCAATTTCAGCCCGGCAAAGCACACAACTCCAGTCAGGCATCATTAACCGATGCAATCTCTACACCTTTTGAATTAGGGATATGGCTTGGACGATTAGCCTCAGACGGCTCGTCCTGCAATCACCAACTCTATCTGCTGATTGCGCAACATGAAGAAGTTATCCTGCCTCAAATAAGAAACCTGTGTGAAAAGTTCGGGCATGTCTCTTATGCTCTCAAACGTGGTGGGCGTGGGCCAAAGCCAATTCACTTCTTAACTATTTCCGCTCTGGGCTTGGTCAGGCAATTGCAAGCAGCGGAATTGAAAACAAGAATCCCCGATTTCGTCTGGG
>JACMLC010000084.1 GCA_014379795.1 Pyrinomonadaceae bacterium | reverse complement strand
CGCGTATCGCCGACCGCCTCGCCCTTCGAATTGAGCGGAACATCACCGGTCGTTTCGGCCAGAGCGGCGGGGCAGACGGGATGCTTCGGTTAAGGTATTCTTTGATGTTTGGTGTCAGCCGTTGAAGTCAACAGAGCAGGCATCTTAACACCCGCCGTAAACGGGCGGCAAACGGACGAGCAAGTGATAAGTGATGAGTGATAAGTGATAAGAAAAACGCTTTGTCTCATCACTTATCACTCATCACTCATCACTGTTTTTGAGTTATGAAGATTGCAGTAGCCATGAGCGGCGGCGTGGATTCGAGCGCGGCGGCGGCGATTTTGAAGGCGCAGGGGCACGAGCTGGTGGGTTTTTCCATGCAGCTCTGGAACCAGCGGCGCGGCATCAGTGTGGACGAGCATGGCGACCCTTTGCCTTCGCGTTGTTGCTCTTTGGATGATGTGTATGATGCGCGGCGCGTGGCGGAAGAGCTTGGCTTTCCTTTTTACGTGCTGAACCTTGAGCGCGATTTCGAGCAAGCTGTTGTAGAGCCTTTCATCGCAAGTTATCTTGAGGGCGAAACGCCGATTCCGTGCGTCGCGTGCAATAGCCGTTTGAAGTTCGCTTCGCTTGACCGCCTGGCGGCGAGCCTCGGGTGCGACAAGGTTGCGACGGGTCATTACGCGCGCGTTGAATTTGACAGCGATGCTAATCGTCACAGGCTCCTTCGCGGCCAGAATTTTGAGAAAGACCAGTCATACTTTCTCTGGGAGCTGACGCAGGCGCAGCTCTCGCGCTCGCTCTTTCCTTTGGGCGAGATGTCCAAGCCGGAGGTGCGCGCGGCGGCGCGCGACGCTCATCTGGCCGTCGCGGAAAAAGCCGAATCGCAGGAAATCTGCTTTGTGCCGGACGGCGACTACGCGGGCTTTATAGACCGTTATCTGGCAGCCGAAGGACAAACGGAAAGGCTGCCGGGAGTGGGCGAGATTACGAACACGCGCGGCGAGCGCGTCGGCGAGCATCAGGGCATACATCGCTTCACGGTCGGGCAGCGAAGGGGCTTAGGCATCTCTCATGAACGACCGCTGTACGTAATTTCAGTTGACGCGAAGAGCAACACTGTGGTCGTCGGCGAGCAGGACGAGCTTTTAAGCGACGAGTTTACGGCGGCGGGCGTCAACTGGATTTCCTTTGACGAGCCGGACAGCCCTGTCCGCGCAGAGGTGCGCGTGCGTTATCGTCACGCGCCCGCACACGCTACCATCACACCGCTCGCCGACAAGCGCGCATGCATCGCTTTCGACGAACCGCAACGCGCCATCACGCCCGGACAGGCCACAGTCTTTTATCGCGGCGACGAAGTAGTCGGCGGCGGGTGGATAGTAAAAGCAGAACACAGGACTCAGGACTCAGGACTCAGAAGGAAAGGCTGAAACCGCTTTTATTCTGAGTCCTGTGTTCTGAGTTCTGAGTCCTGCCTTGCTTAAACTTTTCCCCGCGCTCCTGCGTAAACACAACCCGGCTGTCCCAAGTTGTTTAGGGTCGGAGCAGCAGTTCTTAATTCAATCAAGTTACAGGAAACACTTATGGCAATGTCACGTACCAGAAAAATCGTTTTGATTATCACAGGCATCGTCGTCGCGCTGGCGCTCGTAGCCTTTATCTTTATCGCTCTCATTATCTCCGCGCTGCGCGGGAGCGAGCCGACCGTCGCGGACAATAGCGTGCTGGTCTTGAAGATTGAGGGCGCGATGCCCGATTTCGTGCCGGATGACCCGATGCGGCGTTTCTTTGGCGGCGATGATTCGTCGCTGACGGATTTGTTGACGCAGATCAAGAAAGCAAAAGTTGATAAGCGTATCGGCGCGCTGCTCTTGGAGATAGAGTTTTCCGGCGCGGGCTGGGGCAAGGCAGACGAGATACGCGACGCGATTGCGGACTTTCGCACTTCGGGAAAACCCGCCTACGCTTATATGGAATACGGGTCGAACAAGGAATATTACATCGCCACCTCTTGCGAGAAGGTTTTCGTCGCGCCGCCGGGCGATCTTTTTATCAACGGCCTCGCCGCACAGGTGATGTTCTTTCGCGGCTCTCTGGACAAGCTCGGCGTCGAGCCTGACGTGTTCCAGATAGGCAAGTACAAGAACGCGCCAGACCAATTCACGCGCAAAGAGATGTCGGAAGCTCACCGCGAAGTCGTCAATTCGATGCTCGACAATTTGCATAATCGTCTGGTCAACACGATTGCTACCGCGCGCAAAAAATCGCCGGATGATGTACGCACGATTATTGACAACGCTCCCATCGGCGCGGCGCAGGCCAGAGATCAGGGCTTGATTGACGGCGCGCTCTATCGAGATGAAGTCGAGAAGGAACTGAAAACACGTCTCGGTTATAAGGAAGCGGACAAGCTGCAAACCATCTCGCGCGGGACTTACAGAGACATTCAACCGGAGTCCGTCGGCCTCAATCGTGGCGAGCGCATCGCAGTCATCTATGCTTCCGGCGCAATCGGCTCAGGCAGGTCGAGCGACGGCCCCTACGGCGATCAATCCACAGGCTCTGACACTGTCGTGAAGGCGCTTAACGACGCCACCGCAGACACCTCGATTAAAGCTATCGTCATTCGCGTGGACAGCCCGGGCGGCTCGTCCTACGCTTCGGACATCATCTGGCATGCGGTCGAAGCCGCCAAGCAGAAAAAGCCCGTCGTCATTTCGATGGGCGACGTGGCTGCTTCGGGCGGTTACTATATCGCCTGCAACGCCAATAAAATCATCGCGGAGCCTTCGACCATCACCGGCTCGATAGGCATCTTTGCGGGCAAGCCTGTGATGAAAGGCTTTTATGACTGGCTCGGCATTTCCAGCGAGTACGTCCTCAAAGGCAAGATGGCGGGCATGTTCCGCGAGACCGAAAAATTCACTCCCGAAGAACGCGCCAAGTTCGAGGAGATGATTAAAAGCACGTACTATGAAGACTTTGTCCCGAAGGTCGCAAAGGGGCGCGGGCGCGATCCGGAATACATAGATTCCATCGCGCAGGGGCGCGTCTGGATGGGTGATCAGGCAAAGGAAAAAGGCTTGGTTGACGAATTCGGCGGTCTGGACAAAGCCATCGAAGTCGCCAAAGGTCTCGCCAACATTCCGGCTGAGAAAGGCATTCAGCGAGTCATCATGCCCTACCCGCGCACTTTCTTTGAAGACCTGTTCGGCGCCGGCGACGAGGCCGCTCTGAAAGCGAAGCAACAACGTGCAGCCTTTGCCGCATTGCCCGAAGATGCGCGCCGCGCCCTGCGCTTCGCAGCCATGATGGATCGCATGAAACGCGGCGAGATGATGGCCTTGATGCCGTTCGAGCTGACTATCAAGTAGGAATAAATTGCCACTAGCCTCAGCTAGTGGGCAGGTTTGCAGGAAGGTGTTGGCTTTAGCCAAAAGATTCGGCTAAAGCCAACACCTTTTTTATTGACTGTACCTACAGCTAAAGCTGTAGGCAATTCAAAAAAACTCTCGTTACAATGCACCAACATTGATATGGCTTTTATCTCAGGCGTTTCAGCAGTTGTATCTGACCGGCGTGGTAGAGGTCGTGCGCCGCGATGCCTGTTATCAACTCAAAGTTACTGACCGTGCTTCCCATCGGAGTCAGATAGATTTCGTGAGCGGGCAATTTCTCAACCGCCTCTCTGAGCGTTCTGTGCATGTCAACCAGCAGCTTAACATCCGCTTTCCACGCGGCCTCGGTCAACTCTTCGCCAGCAGGCCGCTCGAACCAGTTCGACCCCTTGAGCGGGAAAGAGCCTTTGGCTTCCGATAGCAGACGCCTGCGCACGACGTATTTCCAGTAAGCCGCGTGGACGACCGTCTCCCAGATGTTGTGACGCTTGGGGTTTGGACGCCACGCGGCATCCGTGGCTTTCATCCCTTTAATTGAGCCTTTGAGATTCGTCCCGTGCCAAGACCTGTGATCAAAGGCTTGGTCAATCATGGCGAGCAGCATTGCGATTTCCGGGTCAGGCATAATTTTAAGCGGCGGTTATCTTTTCCATTCCGTTCATGTACGGTCGCAAGACTTCCGGGATGATGACAGAGCCGTCCTGTTGCTGGTAGTTCTCTAAGATAGCGACCCACGTGCGACCGATGGCGAGGCCGGAGCCGTTCAGTGTATGAACATATTCTGGCTTGGCTCCGCCTGCGCGGCGAAAGCGTATCTGCGCACGTCGCGCCTGAAAATCTTCGTAGTTCGAGCAGGAAGAGATTTCACGAAAAGTGTTCTGCGAAGGCAGCCACACTTCCAAATCATAAGTCTTCGCTGCGCCAAAGCCGATGTCGCCCGTCGCTAAGGTCACGACGCGATGATGCAGGCCGAGCTTTTGTAAGATAGTCTCGGCATTGCGCGTCAGTGCATCCAGCTCGGCGTAAGAATTTTCCGGCAGCGCGAATTTCACCAGCTCCACTTTTTCAAACTGGTGCTGGCGAATGATGCCGCGCGTGTCGCGCCCGTAGCTTCCGGCCTCGGAACGAAAACAAGGCGTGTACGCGACCATGTGAATTGGCAACTGCGACGCGTCGAGAATTTCTTCGCGGTAATAGTTCGTGACGGGAACTTCGGCGGTCGGAATCAGATACAGATTACGCTCGTCTTCCAGCTTGAATTGATCGCCCTTAAATTTTGGAAGCTGCGCCGTGCCGAAAAGCGATTGCTCGTTGACGATAAAAGGCGGCAGCGTCTCCGTGTAGCCATGCTCGCGCGTATGCACGTCGAGCATAAAGTCTACGAGGGCACGGCTCAGGCGCGCTCCCGCGCCGTTCAGGATGGCAAAGCGTGCGCTCGCAATCTTCGCGGCGCGCTCAAGGTCCAGGATGCCGAGCGATGTTCCCAAGTCAACGTGATCCTGCGGCTCGAAATCAAAAACGGGAGACTGACCCCACTTGCGCTCTTCACGATTCGCTGATTCGTCCCCGACCGGCACGCTCTCACTTGGCACGTTCGGAATCGTCGAGAGAATCTCGCGCATGCGCGCTTCGGCTTCATCGCGCGCACGGTCTAGCTCCGCGATGCGCTCTTTCAATTGTCCCACAGCGCTGCGCCGCGCTTCGGCCTCATCCTTCTTCCCCTCTTTCATCAGCGCGCCGATCTCGCGGCTCGCGGCATTGCGCTCCGCATTGAGGCTATCGGATTCGGCAATCACGCGCCGACGCTCTGCGTCTGCATCCGCAAATTTGTCGAGCGCGTCTGCCGGAAAACGTCTCGCTTCGAGCGCGGCGCGCACGCGTTCAAGATTCTCACGAACGAAGTTCAGGTCAAGCATTTGATGCAGTCCTTCAATCTATGGTATCAAGTTACGCCTTTCAGCAATGCAAAGACGAAAAGCGTCAAGCTAACGGACGCCGCGCAGGTGTGTCAAGCTATGGTTCTCTGCCCCGTGCGCCCGTCGCCGCACGTAAATTTGAAATCTTAAAGCTCGAATCCGCAATCTTAATTTATGCCGAAAAAAATTCGTAAAGCAGTTTTCCCAGCCGCTGGACTCGGCACGCGCTTTCTGCCCGCGACCAAAGCATCGCCGAAAGAGATGCTGCCGCTCGTTGATAAACCGCTCATCCAGTACGTAGTCGAAGAGGCCGTCGCATCCGGCATCGAATCCATCATCATCGTCACAGGGCGCGACAAGAGCGCCATCGAAGACCACTTTGACATCTCTTTCGAGCTTGAGCACCTCTTGCGCTCGCGCGGCAAAGACGAGATGCGCGAAGAAGTCAGGGCGATTTCAGAGATGGCGCGAATCGGATATGTACGCCAGCGCGAGGCTCTCGGCCTGGGGCATGCCATTTTGCAGGCGCGCGATTTTGTCGAAGACGAGCCGTTCGCAGTCATGCTCAGCGATGACATCGTGGATTCAGAAAAGCCTGCGCTCGCACAGATGCTCGAAGTTTATGAGAAATACGATGCGCCCGTCCTCGGCACGATGCAGGTTGAAGGCGAAGCTATCTCTCGCTTTGGCGTGATTGACGCAGAAGAAGTCAGCGAAGGCGTTTTTAAAATCAATGACATGGTCGAGAAGCCGCCGTTTGCCGAAGCCCCTTCCGACCTCGCTATCATCGGGCGTTACATTTTGACGCCGGACATTTTTGACGAGATCGAGCGCACACAGCCCGGCGCGGGCGGCGAGATTCAGATCACGGACGCCATGCGCGCCCTGCTCAAAAAGCGTCCGTTCTATGCCCTGCGCCTAGAGGGACAGCGACATGACGCGGGCGACAAGCTGGGCTTTCTCATCGCCACTGTCGAATTCGCATTGAAACGCCCAGACCTCGCGCCTGAATTTATTGAATACTTGCGCTCTTTGAAACTATAACGGAGGACGAGAAATTTTGAGCGAGACAAATAAACCTTTCGCAGAGCGTGCGGCGATTGTGACGGGCGCAACGCGCGGCATCGGGCGAGCGATTGCATTGGAGCTGGCGCGGCGTGGCGCGCATGTCGCTTTCAATTACGCGCAGAGCGTTGAGGCCGCAGATAGTTTGAAGGCTGAGATTGAATCGCTCGGCGTCCGCGCGCTGGCGACGCAATGCGATGTGGCGCAAACAGAAGCGGCGGCAGAGATGGTCAAGCAGACCAAAGATGCTTTTGGCCGCATAGATTTTCTGGTCAACAACGCAGGCATCGTGCGCGACACTCTGATTTTAAGAATGAAGGAAGACGACTGGGATGCTGTGATTGATACGAATCTCAAAGGGGCCTGGAATTTCGCCAAAGCCGCTCTGCGTATCATGCTCAGGCAGGAAGGGGGCGGCTCGGTTTTGAACATCACTTCGATTAGCGGAGTCGTCGGGATGGCAGGTCAATCGAATTATTCCGCATCAAAGGCCGGGATGATCGGCTTGACCAAAGCTCTCGCCAAAGAGGTCGCCAGCCGCAAGGTGACGGTCAATGCGCTCGCGCTCGGAATGGTCGCAACCGACATGGCATCCGGGCTGGATGAAAATTATCAGGCAAAGATTTTGGAGCAGATTCCCCTCGGACGCTTTGCAGAGGCGGATGAAGTGGCGCGCATTGCCTGCTTCCTGCTGTCGGATGAAGCGCGCTATATCACAGGGCAGGTCTTGCAGGTTGATGGCGGACTGGCGATGTAGCATGACTGGCTGGAAATTGTTTTTAAAAGGAAGAAGCCCCGTTAATCTGTAAAGACTAGCGGGGCTAAACTTTTTCGGGGCAGGCGTCGGAAATTCAGGGTGGCTGTGCAATGAACTGAAGATCGTCGCTTATGTTCGATCCTGTAAATTAAGGGGGTGCGTGTGTGTGGCGAGATAATTCCTTTTTATGGCTTAAGACGTATTTGCCATCAAAACCTACGCACCGTTTAACAGGGTTTCTGCAAGATTACGCCAACCTTTCGATTTCAATCATCTTACCGAAGCCTTTCCGAAAGGATCATCGAACCTCAGTATGTGTGAAATTTAACCGAAGTTTCGTGAGTTGTCAAGCACAAAATCAACCAAATCTCCACAATTTCGTGACAAGCTGGGACTTTCGACAAACAAACTCTACTAAATCAAGCGTTTACCCAAAAAAATTATTTCCAAAAAATCGTAAATTTGTCACATTAGCTCTTTCCATGACCGCCGCCGCCGGGAGTTTTGATGCGTATCCGGTCTCCTTTCGAGAGTTTCCAGCTTCCTTTGGAAGTAATCGGGCGAGTGCGTCCCTGATGCAGGATTTCGTCGCGTCCGGCAGTTCCCTCTTCGCCGCCGCTTAATCCATAAGGCGTGAGCTTTCGTCTATCTGCGAGCAGCGAGACCTGTGCGTCTGCCAGAGTCTCTATTTCGCGTATCACGCCATCGCCCCCTCTATGCTTTCCCTTGCCACCGGAGTTTTTGCGAATCGCATAGGCTCTAACCCGCAGAGGGTATGCGTACTCAAGCGCTTCGACGGGCGTATTGAGACTGTTGGTCATGTGCGTATGCACTGCGCTCAGGCCATTCAGCGCGGGGCGCGCGCCCATTCCCCCTGCAACCGTTTCGTAGTAAGCAAACTCTCGACCGTTGCGCGGGTCAACTCCTCCGATGGTCAAGTTATTCATAGTGCCCTGACTCGCAGCCGGTATCTTATCCGGGAGAGCCAGAGCCAGAGCTTTAAAGATCACATCAACGATGCGCTGTGAGGTTTCGACGTTTCCGCCTGCCACAGAGGCTGGATGTGTGGCATTGACGATAGTCCCGCGCGGCGCAATAACTTCGATTGGTTCCATCAAGCCCGCGCTGGCCGGAACGTCAACGCCTATGAGACAACGAAAAACATAGGCGACGGCAGAGACTGTGATAGCTTCAACAGCATTGATTGCGCCTGCGACCTGCGGCGCGCTGCCTTGAAAGTCAACACGCGCACGCTCTCCCTTAATCGTGACGCGCACGCGCAATGGCACTTCCTCCTTGCTGATACCATCATCGTCGAGCGCGTCCTGCGCTTCATATATCCCGTCAGGGATGGCTGCGATGGCGCTTCGCATGATGCGCGCGGAATATGCAATCAAGTGTGCGGCATACTCTAAGGACTCGCGCACGCCGCGTCGCCCTGTAATCTCAAGCAGGCGCGTCGCTCCGGTTTGCAGCGAGCCAAGCTGTGCTTCAAAGTCTGCGCGTCGCTCATCCGAGGCACGCACGTTTGCAAGGAGCAGCCGCATGATGTCTTCACAGAAAACTCCATCGCGCATAATACGCACAGGAGGAATCCGCAGCCCCTCGCCATACACATCCGTCGCCATCCCCATCGAACCCGGCGTCGCTCCGCCGATGTCAGCGTGATGCGCGCGATTGGCAACGTAAAAAAGTGGGCAGTTAGCAGTTGGCAGTTGGCAGTTTGGCTTTAGCTTTTTACTGCTAACTGCTAACTGCCCACTGCCAACTTTTCCGAAGACTCCCATGACGAGCGTGACATCCGGCAGATGCGTGCCGCCCGCGAAAGGGTCGTTGAGGGCGATGACATCGCCGGGGGCAATATTTATCTCATTGAGCGCGGCGGCGACAGCCATCGGCATTGAGCCTAAATGCACGGGCATGTGGTCGCCCTGCGCGATGACGCGGCCACTGCCGTCGAACACGGCGCACGAGTAATCTCGCCGCTCTTTAATGTTCGGGGAAAAGGCCGTGCGCCGGAGCGCAATGCCCATCTCTTCTGCGGCAGAGGTAAAGAGGGCGCGGTAAATTTCCAGCGTGGTCGGATCGAATGAGCCTTGTGGTTTACTCTGTGTGCGCTTCATAGCTCGATAATCAAATTGTCTTCAGCATCAATGCTGGCTTTCGCATCGTGCGGAATGAGCGTGGTCGCGGAATACTCTCTCACAATGCACGGCGTCTGGAGGCGCGTGCCAGCCTTGAGCTTATCACGCGCATAGATGGCGGCGCGCCGCCTGCCTTCTGCAAAATAGACGATGGCGTGACCTTGCGGAGCGGCAAGTTTGCCCGCACGCGGAAGATGCTGAGTCAGCTTCGTTTTTATCTCTTTGATGAGTCCGACCGAACGCAGGCGCGCGCTGACGATTTCTACAGTATTGGCTTCCTGTGCATAACCATAGCGTGCGCGATGCGCTTGATGAAAATCTTTCGCCACTCCGGTTTGACGCGTCCACGGGATTTCCAGCTCGAATGATTGCCCCTTGTATCTCACGGCCAGCATTTTTTCATGACGCTGCTGTGCATCGCTAAAGCCTTCGCGCTTGAGCGCGGCGCTGGCCTCGTGCTGCATCTCGCGAAAGGCGCGCTCGATTAGCGAGCGGTTTCGGCTTGCGGCTTCGAGCATGATGGTGCGGCTGCGGTCGTGTACCACGTCTGACGTGAGCGCGCCGAGGGCTGAGAGCGCGCCCGCAGAAGGCGGCACGATGATGCGCGGGATGCTTAAGAAGCGGGCTAAGGCGACGGCATGCAAGCCGCCCGCGCCGCCGAAAGGCACGAGCGAGAACTCACGCGGGTCGTATCCGCGCTCGACGGAAATCATGCGCAGGGCGCGTTCCATGTTGACGCCGACGACGCGCAGGACGCCCTGCGCGGCCTCTCTCGCGCTTATCTTGCGCCGCGCCGCCGCGCTCATCTCTTGAGCTAATTTATTTAAAGCCTCGCGGGCGCGGTCTTCGTCCAGCTTCCATTCGCCGCCGAGCAATCCTGCGCCGCCGAAGTGTCCCAATACCAGATGCGCGTCCGTCACCGTCGGGAGGCTTGATTTTCCGTAGCAGGCGGGGCCGGGACTCGCGCCCGCAGATTCCGGCCCGACGCGCAGGGAGCCGCCTTCGTCAACGCGCGCAATCGAGCCGCCGCCCGCTCCGACAGTGTGTATGCCCATCATCGTGACGGCAACGGGCAGCCCCGCGACGCTTGCTTCGCGGGTCATGCGCATGCCTTCACGGTCGCAGAGCGCAACGTCCGTAGAAGTTCCGCCCATGTCAAAGGTGATGATATTTTTGATTCCGCACAAGCGTGCGACGCGCAAAGCTCCGACGACACCGCCAGCAGGGCCGGACAAGATCGTCCGCACAGGCTCGCTCGCGGCCACCTCTGCCGAGATGCTTCCGCCCGAAGATTGCATCACGCGCAAATCCTTTGTGCGCCCCTGCAAGCGTTTGAGATACATGCTCATCAAAGGTTGCAGATAAGCGTTGATCGCAGTGGTGGAAGTGCGCTCGTACTCGCGATATTCCGGCAGGATTTTGTGAGAAACAGAGAGCGGAACTTTGAGCGATTTAAGCGCGGCGGCCAAACGGCGTTCATGTTCGGGATAAACGAAAGAGAAGAGCAAGCAAACGGCAATGGATTCGACGCGCGCCCGCTTCAGCTTTTTAACCAGAGCGGAGATAGCGCGCTCTTGAAGCTTTTCTAAAATCTCGCCGTTGGCAGCGACGCGCTCGCGCACTCCGAATCGCAGGCTGGCGTGGACGAGCGGCTCTGGACGCTCGGCATTCAAATCATAAAGCATGGGGCGCGCCTGTCGCCCGATGGCAAGCACGTCTTCAAAGCCTGCGGTGGTGACGAGCGCAGCCCGTGCGCCGCGCCTTTCGAGCAGAGCATTCGTGCCAACGGTTGTGCCGTGTATGACTTCTATGTCGCGCAAGCGCACGCCCGTCTCGCGCGCAATTCGCAGCAAGCCTTCGGTAATTGCCAGCGATGGGTCGGCTGGCGTTGAAGCGAGCTTAAAGACGCGCAGGCCGTCTTCCGCTTCAAACACAAAATCCGTAAAGGTGCCGCCCGTGTCAACACCGACACGATAAATTCTATTTTGGATTTTGGATTTTGGATTTTGGATTGACGACTTGGGCATAGCATTGATGGAAAATGGAGAGTCAAAGTTCAGAGATATGAAACCAAGATTTCAGTTTTCACATCCCGACACGCGAATCAGCAATCGCTAATCCAAAATCCAAAATCTAAAATCCAAAATCGTTTATCGTTTCGCGGCAGCCGCTTGCGTGCGAGCGCACGGCGGCGTCTAGGACAAGCTGCGTGCGATGGCCGTCATCAAAATTAGCAGCGCCTTCAACTGTTTGCCGACCGTCGCGCAGAGCTTTGATAATCTCGCGCGAAAAGATGGTGAAGCCGCGCGACCATTCGTTATCGCTCATGCCCATCGCAAGGTCTTCGCGCTCTACGTCAACGCTCTGCCACTGGCCTTCGCCCGTGCGCGAGCGCGAGAGCTTGTCGCCTTCAAGCATCAACGCACCTTTGGAGCCGAAAATTTCCAAACGATGCTCGACGCGCCCCGATTCGACGACGGAGAAAGAAGCGGCTGCGGTCGTCGCGCGGGTCAATTCGCCGTCCGTAAAATGAAGCAAGAGGTTCGCTTCATCATCTGTCGTGACGGAACGCTGCTCGCCCGTCTTCCGGTCTGGACGCTGGGCGACGTGCGTCGCGAGCGAAGCGAAGACGTGCGAGACTTCCGCGCCGAGTAGCCAGCGAAAAGCATCTACGGCATGCGAGCCGATAGCCCCGAGCGCGCCGCCTCCGGCCTCCCTGTCCGACCACCAATCCCACGCGCGCGTCGCATCGGCTCTGGCATCCGCGCGATAGAGAAGCTTGGTATGAAAGACATTCCCGATCTCGCCGCTCAATAGCATCTCTCGCATCCTTCGGCGGCTGTTTAGAAATCTCAACTCATGATCTATCAAAGCCAGCCGCCCGGCTTCGTTTGCGCGGCGGCGCATCGCGTCCGTCTCAACGGCATTCATCGCCATCGGCTTTTCGCACAGCACTGCCTTGCCCGCATCGAGCGCGGCCAGCGTCATTTCCAGATGTGTCGAAGGCGGCGTCACGATGCTCACCAAGTCAACATCATCGCGCGCAACGACCTCGCGCCAATCATCTGTAAAATGCTCGATGTCGAACTCACGCGCCGCGCGCTCTGCGTTCTCAAGATGCGCGCTCGCAATCGCCACCACGCGCGCACCTTCGCACGCCTTGAAAGCCGGAAGCTGCGTCCGGCGCGCAAAGCCCGATCCGATAAGAGCAATGCCGATAGAATTTTTGTGATTCATTGAATTGCTTTTGAAAAAGTCGAAGGTTGGTCAAGCCTCTTGACTAGCTTACGCTGCTTTAAGGCGCGGGTGTTGATTCGCTTCGCGCAAGACAAACAAATATTGTGGGTGACGCGGAAAGGTTTGGTTCCTCGCTTTGCGCCGCAGTGGAGACAGTCTCCACGCGCTTTTACTTTTCGTCGCTTGGCGTTATTGCACTCTTTACAAGTGAGCGAATAACCCGTACGTTGCTTTTTGTCATTGTAGAATCGGCTGATGTCTAAAAATAGTTTGCACTTTGAACACCAAAGCGTGCCGTTCACGATTTCTCTACGCACCATGCCTGTTGGAAGATTACAACGGGCATGAGAGAAAGCGACATTGCTTATCTCCCAAAAATATTCCGCCCCTTTATTTTGCCATGCTTCTTTGTGGTCAATTGTGAAGGCGTCCACAGTGAGGATCATTTTTCCACATCTGAAACACACGTTCTCGCCCAATTTTTGTGCGAGACTGAAAAGCAGAAGCTTACGAAGCTTGTAACACGCTGTGCCAAAAGGCATCCCTAAGATTTCAGCTTTTCTTTTATTGGCGGGCATAATTATCAAGAAGATAAAAAAAGTGCCCCCGGCAGGTATCGAACCTGCAACCAACGGATTATGCTTACCGCTACGGCTTTCGCCGCGCTCTGACTGCTCCGGCAATCAGAGTTTGTGGTCTGGACTTTCTCTTCGCTTTACGCGTCTGCCATTAAGTCTCTACACCTTCCCGGCCTTTGCGGGGCGGGGCTTGGCTCGGGATTACCATACCGCTTTCGCTGGCTTAGGCTTCCCCGAATTTGACAGATTCTACAAACGCACCTGAAACAAATCTGAGTCAAGTCAGATTTGAGTGTGATACGCTTGCAACCCAACTTTGGAGGTCGTATGGAAAGAATTTGTTCCATTTGCCAAGCGAAACTAACCGGCAAGCAAACCAAATTCTGTTCGCTTCGGTGTAAGAATGCTTGCACGAATCACAAACATCAGAATTATGTTTCGCAGCAACAACGTGGCAGACAAAGAAGACAGTGGCTGATACAAGAGAAAAACGGTCATTGCCAAATGTGCGGTTACAATCGCAACCAAGCCGCACTGGCCTTTCATCATCTCGACCCGACGATTAAGTCTTTTGCTCTTGATCTCAGAAGCTGCTCAAACACTTCATGGCAGTCGCTTGTGAACGAAGCGCAGAAGTGCTTGCTACTTTGCCTGAACTGTCATGCAGAGATTCATAATCCGGAATTTTCCACTTAGACCTGTCAAAGAACTTGAGTCCGCTGCTCTAACCATTGAGCTACAGGGGCATGAGCTTGTTACGGAATGCTGGCTCGGAAGAGTGTAGTGAAAAGTGCGGCGAGAGGCAACTGCCCAAGTGGGCATTGTGGTATGAGGCGACGCAGACAGCGAGTTCACATTTACAGCTCTACAGGATAAAAGGGACTGAGGATCAAATTTCAATCCTCAGTCCCTTATTATTCATGGACATCCTGTTGTGCGATGTCCCTTAATCAGGGTTTTCCGGGAGGCTTCAAGTCAGAGGGGACAGGTTTGTCCCCCTGAATCGCACCCTCCTTTATCAACTTCTGAATGCCATCATCACCTACCGGAGTCGAGATGCTGGCCTCGAAGTTGACTCCCGCCACAGCGTTCGTGTGTGTGAAGAGCAGGCTCGGCGGATTAAAGCTATAGCCCTCCTTCGTCACACTGATCAGGTAATCAGTGCCCGTCGCTACTCCCTCGAACCGATACCTGCCTTTCGCGTCCGTCCGCGTCACGAACACTTCCGAACTCGTCAGGTTCAGCAAGCTGACTGTCACGCCGCGCATTGGTCTTCCGCCGACGAAGACCACTTGCCCGGAGATGTCTGCCTCGGCGGCGGTCGGCGCCAACTGCTCGCCCAAAGTCCAGTCTGAGAAGTTCATCACTCCGTTGATGACCGCCGTGTTGGTCGCCGGATTGACACATGGACTCGGACAATTGTTCGGCAGCGAGACGGGCAAACCGCCCTCGACCCTGATGATGCGGTAGACCGCCTCATTGCCCATGACATCCGTCTGGAGGTAGTTGAAGGTCAGATTGGCCGTCAGGTTGCCAGCCTCCGTCAACGTCCAGTACCTCTGCAACGTGGTGGCTGCCGGGAGCGGCGGCGCAGTTCCTTCATTGGCCTTGACCGTCAGGTCTCCTGTCCCAGCCGTCACGGTCGTTGCCAGCGGCGAGTAACCGTTGGCCGTGCCGACGTGATAGGTAAAGCTGCCGGGCGCGGCGAAGGTCTTCTTCAAGTTGCCGATGATGTGGCCTGCGGTGCGTGTGATTGAACCGCCGCCGCCAACGGATAGAGTGCCTGCCACGGTCGTGTTCCCGCTGGTGAGCGTGAGCACGCCGCTGACGTTTGCATTTCCACCGATAGCGACACCCGCCGCGTTGTTGATCGCCAGGTTGTTAAGGTTCGACGTTCCTCCGCCGGCAAGATTTCCGCTCAGCGTCGTGTTGCCTGTGGCGGTGAGTATCCTGCCAACATTGACCGTCAAGGTGCGGCCTGTGGCGACTGTCAAGTCAGTGAGAGTCACATCAGCAACGCTGATGGTCGGCTCATTGGTGACACCCGCTGCGGGGATGTTCGCGCTATGCGACGCGAGGTTTGGTTTGCGACCGGTGCCCCAGTTGGCGTCCGTATCCCAATCGCTGCTCGTCCCGCCGACCCATGTCGCCGTAGTGGTCACTGTATGCGTAGCTGCCGGTGATGCCGGGCTGGCGTTGAAGTTGCCGTCGCCGACATAGGTCGCCGTCAGATTGCGCACTCCGGCGGTTGACAGCGCGAGTGTGCAAGTGCCCACCGCCGCTGTCGCCGTGCACTGGTCCACGCCGTCTGAGACCGTCACGTTGCCGGTCGGCGTGCCTGCGCCCAACCCCGTCGGGGTGACGGTGAAGGTGACCGTCACGCTCTGTCCGGTCAAGGACGGGTCTGGCGTGTCGGTAAGGATGGCCGAGGCGGTGTTGGCTTTATTGACCACCTGATTGACTGCGAGCGTCCCGATGTTGGCGTTGTAGCCGGTCGCGCCTGCGCCGCCGCCGCTGTACTGTGCGGTGATAACGTGACTGCCGACTGAAAGCGAACTGATGCTCGCCTGCGCGGTGCTGACGTTATCGCCAGCCGCTCCGATGACAACCGGAACAGCCGCGCCGATGTTGTTGCCGTCGGCCTTGAACTGAACGGTTCCCGGCGGGTCGCTGGCTCTTGCCGGCACGCCCGTCATAGTCGCCGTAAACGTCACGTTCTGACCGAAGACGGACGGGTTAGCATTAGAGCTGACCGCGACTGTCGTATGGTCTATGTTGGTGACGGTCGGTTGATTCACGCCCACCACATCCGAGTCATCCGTCAGTACGTCTGCGAAGTTCGAGCCTGACACGGTGCCCTGATTGGAGACCGTGGTAAAGGCTGGCAGGACGCCTGTATCAACCGTCACGCGGAAGCGGATGGTAATAGTCTTGCCTGCCGGAAGCGTAAAGCCGGGAACGCCGCCGACCGTAACCGTGCCGACGCCGTCCGTGCCTTCTCCCTT
>JACMLC010000766.1 GCA_014379795.1 Pyrinomonadaceae bacterium | reverse complement strand
CTGCGAGGGCTTTGGTAACTTCCACTTTTAAAACCGTGCTTTCTGTGATTCGAACAGTTAATTAAAAACCTATGTGACGCGAGATGTTTTGACGCCTCTCTCTCGTGTCCGCATCGGATTGACTTGTCAGTTGACCGACTCAGATGTCCGTCAAGTGTGCGACCGTTGCCTTTTCGAGCGCATTCTGATAAAGCAATGAGCGCGATTGGCTAAAGAAGTTGCAACCGCAAAGCTCGGATCGGCGTATAAGGCCACTGGACGATTAAAAGCCTCCAGTCGCTTTTTATTTTTTAAACGAAAATAGCAACTTATGTCATCTGAATCGCAAAACATTGATCCGGAAAACAGCGCGGGCGCAAGCGGCTCTCAGGATAACATGCCGTGTCCTAACTGTCGTGCGCAGATGCCGCAGGGCATGCGCTTTTGTCGCGTCTGCGGCTTTCGCCTCGGCGAAGGCGTCGAGGAATACACAGAGACCGTGCGCCTGGACAGTAAGGGACAGGCCACTGCTTCTGCCGGGCATTTAATGACCACTCCGTTCGGGGCTGGCGCGATGGTGGGCGCGGGCGCGTCACAGGTCGCCTTGGGCAAGAAGAAACGCAAGCGCAAAGGCCCGCACTGGATCGTCTGGGTGATTTTAGCCGCCATCATCGTGTCGGTCGCGGGCGGCAGCTTTCTGCGACCCTTCAGCATGAATATTGGCGGCCCTTCGGGAATCGGATCGGACGCGCCAAAATCCAAGTTTGGCACCAGCAAATTCGTCAGCGTTGACGGGGGCGCGATGCTGGATGCCATCGAACCGCCCAACGGCCCTGCCGATAAGGCCGGATTGCTCGGCGGCGACATCATCACGACCTTTGACGGGCAGACGGTCAAAGACGATGATGACATTCGAAAACTGCTCGCCTCGACGCCTGTCGGCAAAACCGTCGAGGTCGTTTATATACGTGATGGAGAGACCAAAAAAGCACAGCTCACGACCATTAACGAAGATGAGATGGAACGGCTGAACGAACAGTTAGAGGCGAGACCCGAAGGCGAAGGCTTTATCGGCGAAGGCACGAATCTGGATCGCGTGCAGGTGCCGGGCATGAATATTTACGGTGTCCAGCTACATGACGTGAGAAGGAATCGTCCGGCCTATATTTCCGGCCTGCGAGATGAAGATATTGTCATCGAGTTCGGCGGGTTGCCGATGCGCACGCGCAGGGAATTTGAGCTGCGCATCGAGCGCGCGATACCCGATACAGAGGTCAAAGCCGTCGTGATTCGCAACGGCGAGCGGCTGGAAATTCCCATCAGGATTGGCATCAATAATTAATTCCCCAACGCATATTCTCTGAGGCGCGCTTCCATTTCCCTGCGCATCTCTTCGCGCGCCTCTTCCGCTTCGTCGGCCTCGAAAGTCTCAAACAACGCGTAAGGCGTCTCGCCCACCAGCCGCAGCTCCCATGCTTCGCGCCCCGCATGCGAGGGACGCGCAAACCACAAGGCATCCACAGCCGCCGCTTCCGGCGTCACATTTTCAAAAGCATCAATCTCAAATTCAAACAGCGCGCGACGCGTCTCTTCGCACACGAGCACGCGCCTGAGCTGCCAGCCGTGTTTGCAATAGGTGGCGATGATTTCCCTGAACCGCTCAAGCTGATTCATGGCTCTTTCGTTCGCGCAAGGTAAAAGATAAGCACTCAATTCTTTGCGTACCTTTGCGCGATTTCTCTTTGCGTCCTTTGCGTTAAAAAGAAATTAACCGCAAAGGACGCAAAGATGTAAGACGCTGGTGGTACGCAAAGAGAAATCGTGTTTCTAACGCGTCGGCGGCTTGATGTCCTTCTTTGGCTCCGGCTTCGCGTTGGAATTTGAAGCCGGTGGAACCATTGTCGGTGGCTGTTGCGGCGGTTGTGCCGCGCCGGGCTGTCCCGGCATTGGCGCGGCTGGGGCAGTTGAAGGATTCAAGGCTCCGGGCTGTTGCCTGCCGGGAGGCTGGCTGCTGGCTCCGGGCGCAGGGGATGGCAGTTGGCCGGGGTTCTGCATGTTGGCAGGCCCCTGCGGCGACATCGTGCCCTTAAAGAAAGTGTCAATCGCCAGCTTCCACTGCCCGTCTTCTTTGGCAAAGGGAAGCGGATCCCATTTGCCTGTTTTTTCGTTCTTGACTTCGAGGAGGGCAACGTCGCCCCAAATCTTTTCGTTGCGCATCTCCGGCAGCTTGGCCGCAAAGGTCGTCTCCGTGATTCCGTTCTCGATGACCTGATTGAACGGTTTCTTCTGCATCGCGGCGGCGCCCTCCATCATCTCAATCGTGCCTTTCGAGAGCGCCTTCTTGATGCCTTCGGTATCTTTTCTCTTGACCGCTTCATACAAAGCTTTGTAAGCCAGCGTCGGCGTGGATTGATCCCCTGACTTCGCGCCGCCGCACGCTGCGCCGATGCCCGCAAGGGCTGCCAGCGCAAACGCCAGCAGCTTTATCATTCTGATCTTCATATTATCTCCTAACAAAAAAATTGATGGCTGGTTAGTGAATTACAAGTGATGGCCTGTGTGCTCTTCTTTTCGCTCAACACTTCCGGCGCGCTCTGCCTCCGGCCTCAGGTCTTCGCCGGAACGGAAGAAAGCGGCGCAGTATACAACAATCAAAAGCAAGGATGAAGGCGGAAGGATGAAGGATGAAGGAACTGCTATTGAAGATAAGCCATTCAAGGTTCAATAGCATGCCTCTCATCCTTCCGCCTTCCGCCTTCATCCTTCATCCTTCCGCCTTGCGCTTGTTGACCGCACGGACGCAGCCCTTTATGATTCGTTTCCCGATCAAGATGAGCGCGACCGGGCGCGTTCACGATTTTTCAGGCCGGTAAATTTTCATGGCCTTCGCCTGCACGGCGGCGGCTGGCATCATTTGTTTCATGGTATCGCTAAAGTTTTCGTCTCAAAAAATTCAGCAAGCCTGTTTGCGCGGCGCGTTTGTGCTGGCGGCCTGCGGACTGCTCCTCATCGCGGGCTGCTCTGAGGCCACACAGGAGACGGCGGCGCAGAACCAGCAGACGCGCCCCAGACGCGCCGCGACAGACAACTCTGTGCAGACGAACGAGAAGAAACCGGAAATGTCCGACCAGAATAAAGAGCCTGCGCGCGACGGCGCGCCCAGCGATTTTTATGCGGCTTTGGAAAAAGCTTTGGCGCGGCGCGGCAGCAATCAAGCGACTCTTTGCCAGATTAGCGATCCGGTCTCGCGCCGCGTGCTGGAAGATTACGGCGCGATGTTCCTGTCAAGCGAGAGCGTGCTGCCGCCGCCCGTCTGCGTCTTTACCGGTGAAGCAGACGTGTCGAAATTTCAGAAGCAGGCAGGATTTACAAAGGCTGTCATCGGAGGGGATGAGATAGAGCTGCAACCCGCCGCGATGGAGGCTTTGCTCGCGGCGCGCAAAGAGGCGCAGGCTGCGGGCCTTGACATCACGCCGCGCGGAGGCTCTGAGGCAGCCCGCCGCAGCTACAAAGACACGCGTCGCCTGTGGGATACGCGATTCTTGCCTGCGCTCACGCACTGGCAAAAGCGCGGGCGTTTGTCCAGAGAGCAGGTCGCGCGCCTGCGCGCACTGCCTCTTAAAGAGCAGGTCGGAGAAGTGTTGGAGCTGGAAAAGAGCGGCATCTTTTTCAGCAAGGATTTGTCCAAGTCCATACTTTATTCCATCGCCGCGCCCGGCACTTCGCAGCACATAGCGATGCTGGCTCTGGATGTCACAGAGTTCGGCAACGCGCGCGTGCGCTCGATTCTGGCAAAGCATGGCTGGTTTCAAACGGTCAAGAGCGATCTGCCGCACTTTACCTACTTAGGCCAAGCGGAAGAGGCTTTGCCCTCGCTCGGCCTGCACGCGGTGATGTCCGGCGCACAGAAGTTTTGGATTCCGAACGTTGTTGAGAAGCAAAATTGAGAAAGCAATAATTGCCGCAGAGGACACAGAGGACACAGATATTGAAAAAAGATAATACTAACTCTTAGAGATCGTTCACCCTTGCGAAGGAGCTATCATGACTGAGATATGCCGGGAAAATTATAAGCCGCTTCTCATTGCGTTAGTTTGGATTTTCATGTTTAGCTCCGTGGCGAAGGCTTCAATCTATACAGTTACAAACACAAACGACAGCGGCTCCGGAAGCCTACGGCAAGCCATCACAGATTCAAATCTAAATGGCGTTGACGATACCATTCTGTTTAATATTCCATTGAATGACACAAACTGCGACGGAAATGGTGTTTGCACCATCAGGCTTACCAGCGGCAAATTATCTTATGCTCCGAGTGGAGTGCAGTCTTTAACGATTCTCAATTCTACAGGAGCCAGTAAACTAAGAATTTCAGGTAACAATAATTTTCAAGTGTTTTCTTTCAGTTCGTCGGGCAACGTAACTATTGACGGACTGACAATCATGGAAGGCTTCGCCACTATTCCGAACATAGGAAGCTCAAATTGCCAGGGGCCGACGGGCGGCGGCGTATTCTTTACAGGCGGAGGCGTGTTTTCGCTATCCAATTCGGTGATTACCGGTAATAGGGCCGACCGCGGCGGCGGAATTTGCGTAGAATCATTTGCGCCAACAAGTCCCGCATGCTTGATAAATAATTCAACGATATCTAATAACATCGCGCTAACATCAATCTCGGACGGTGGTGGGGGCATCTACCTTGTTTGTTCAGCTAACATTGCAAATTCGACGATAAATGGAAATTCCGCACGAAATGGTGGCGGAATAATCTCGTTGGCTCTGAGTGGTGCGCTTGTCACACAGATAACTAACTCGAGAATTATTGATAATGTAGCGTCTTTAAAAGGGGGCGGAATCTATCCCCGAGGCCAACTGCTACTTTCAAATTCGATAATTAAAGGAAACTCCGCTCAAACTGGGGGCGGTGTAGCGATAGAAGGGAACGGCAGCCCCGTCAAGATGGTTAATTCATCCATAACCGCAAACGTTGCCGTCGGCGGAGGCGGGCTGTATATGCTAGATGCGAATGCTATCTTAATTAACATGACAATCACAGCAAACTTGGCTACGTCTGGTCACGGCGGTGGGATTTGGTTTAAGCAAGACTTCGTCGGGGTGGGTTTATCATTTCGCAATTCAATTATTGCAGGGAATTCTAGCAGCAGCGGGACGCCCGACATTTACCATACTATCATTGGAACTAACACAACTCGTTCGCTTGGCAATAATCTGATTGGCAACACGAATACAGGTGTAATCATAGGTTGGCAGCCGACAGACATACTTAATCAGTCACCGCAACTTGGCCCGTTGGCGAACAACGGGGGGCCGACACAGACCCACGCCCTGCTGCCCGGCTCGCCTGCAATTAATGCAGGGAATGACTGTGTTTTGACGATGGCGGGTTGCGCAACGAATGATCCACCACTCGCGTTGACAAATGATCAGCGAGGATTCGCGCGTCTCGCCGGAACTCATGTAGATATCGGTGCCTACGAATTATCACTGCGGCGTATACCTTTCGACTTTGACGGCGACGGGAAAGCCGATATCTCCAATTTCCGTCCATCCAGCGGTACTTGGCATCTGCTTCGCTCGCAATTGGGTTACATTGGCGTGGCTTTTGGACAAAGCGGCGATCAGATCACACCGGCTGATTTTGACGGTGACGGCAAGGCCGATGTCGCGGTATTTCGACCTTCAAACAGCACATGGTATCGGCTGAACAGTTCAAATGGCACCTTCTTTTTTGAACAGTTCGGTGCGAGCGGCGATGTTCCCATTCCGCAGGATTTTGACGGTGACGGCAAAGCTGATCTGGCAGTGTTTCGTCCGTCAACCGGAAATTGGTATTGGAAAAACAGCTCAAACGGTTCGGTTTCGGGACAGCAGTTCGGTGCGTCGGGCGACAAACCGACGCCCGGCGATTTTGACGGCGACGGCAAGGCCGACATCGGAGTCTTTCGTCCCTCTAGTGGAGCTTGGTATCGTCTGAATAGCTCGAACGGGCAGTTTTTCGGCATCGGCTTCGGCAGCACAGAAGACAAGCCGACTCCGGCTGATTACGACGGCGACGGCAAGGCCGACATTTCAGTTTACAGACCCTCGACCGGCGTTTGGTATCGCTTGAACAGCAGCGACGGCTCGTTTGCGGGGGTGCCGTTTGGAACTGTCGGAGACAAGCCTGCGGCTGCCGATTTTGACGGCGACGGAAAAGCCGACATCGCTGTCTTCAGACCTTCGAACGGTTACTGGTATCTGCTGAACTCGACCACTGGATTCTCAGCAGTGGTCTTCGGCGTAAGTGAAGACACTCCGACGCCGAATGCATTTGTTTATTAAAAGCGCAGAAGCACACGCTGCAGAAGTCTGCGATAAGCGCTGAAGCGAACTAGGTACTGTTTATATTGTTAGCGCACTTGTTTGGCTACGCTAAAAATGTAGACAGTACCTATATTGATGAAAATTTTCTCTGTGTCCTCTGTGGCTCAGATTTTCGCAAGCAGCCGATTTGATGAATGAATACTTTCATCCCCAAACTTGAAGGAGAACCCCTGAATCATGATCTATTGTACCAACTGCGGCCAACAAAACGCCGATGATGCGCGGAGCTGTTTCAACTGCGGTCAGGCTTTTACGGGGCAGAGCAGCTCAACCCCCTTTACAACCCCCGGCGCAACTCCATACGGAGAGCCACCGCCACAACAACAGCAACCCGGAACCAGCCCGTGGGGAACCCCTTCTTACGGCGCGCCGATGCAGCAGCGACCGGGCGGCGGATTGACCGCCGTCGGTGAGAACCGCGAGCCGATCATGACT
>JACMLC010000765.1 GCA_014379795.1 Pyrinomonadaceae bacterium | reverse complement strand
TTGTTTGCTCAGAGTCCGGCGTCGTCATAAGCATCTTTGCGGCGCGAGCCGTACCTGTTTGCTGCGTAAGCCAAGATGGAAGATTGCATCTGCGTTATGGAAGAAGTTTTGCAACTGATTGCGATGGTAGCGACGCGACGCCGCGCATGTCAAGCACCATGCTGACTCACGTTATTATTAGGTAATCAGCTTCACATTCCTGTCACCGACGGAAACAACTCTAAAAGGTTTTCTTTACTGCTTGCGCGCTTGAATCTTGCCTGAAAGCCGCCGATTCGCGCTGGCTGCAGGCTTTATTAGCTAATCCCTGACTTTCATAAAGCGGCGGCGCGCGGATTGCTCTGGCAGATTCGAAGGACGCCTCTCTGTGCGTCACGCCAGGGTTGATTGTCTGGGAATTATTCCTCAAGCCAAACGGAAGTGCGCGCCTTCCCCCATCGAAGCGAAGTGCGGTGTATTCGTGGGCGCACGTTCGGGTTTGAGGACAGTTCCGAGGTGATCATCACGAATCGTCCCCTCGTGTGCGGTGCCGCACGCTGCATGCGAGTGGGACGCAAAGCGCCCCGGCGACTCTCAGGCCGTCGGGGCGCAGGAATACTCAAGGTAAAAGTAAAAAGGTAAAAGGCAAAAGTAAAGATGACAGAGATGCTGTCTTTACTTTTGCCTTTTACCTTTTACCTTTTTACTTTAATTCGCTCCCGGCTCGTATTCATCCTGACGCGTGGGCTGTGGTGAGTTGAGCTGTGTGCCAGCGAGACGGAGCGATAAAGGTTGCTGTTGATATTTGAATGGCGCGGGGCCGCCGTGTGTGCTCTGAATCTGCGACACGAGGGCGTCTTGATATTCACGAAAGCGCAGGACGTTGCCGTACATGTTGAAGATAACGAAGAGCAGCGTTTCGCCCGAAGCGGTTCGCATCTGCCCGACCAGCGCGCTGGCTCCGCCGTCTGTTCTGATAAGCGTTCCCGTTTTAGCGATCACGCTGCCGCGTGAAGGCGCAATCGTATACCGCTTCTCAAGCGTGCCCGGATCAATGCCCGCGACAGGCATGATGTCCGCCGGAGACATTCTGTATCTGGCTAATTCATCGCGCAGGGAGCGAAAGATTTTCATCATCGCGCGCGGCGTCACGCGATTGACTCCAAGCCCGCTCGTCGAAGCCAGTTTGATGTCTGCGGGATTGATGCCGAAACTCTTAATCATCATCTGGCGCACGCCCTCTGCTCCGCCCAAAGTATCGCCGATGCGCTCAGCCATAAAATTGTTCGAGTAACAAAGCAGAGCTTTCAAGACATCCGTCAGCTTGCTGGATTTATGCGTGAGCAGCATGCGCGACTTGGCAGGCACGGAATCAACATAGACTGCGCCCATCACCGAGACGCTTGGGACTGATTGCAGATTCGCCGTATCGCCGACCGCCGCGCGCTGGCCGAGCCACGCGCGGGTCGCGGCTGCCGAGCGTCTGCTGGCGTCGAGCGTGTCATACAATTGATCTCCCGAACGTTGCGAAGACCAGTCGAAATTCATCGTGAAGCGCGGCGCGACAATCAAATCGCCCGTCACTGTGCGAATGCCTAAACGGTTCAGTTCAGCCGCGAGCATCACTGCATGCTCATAATGAAACGATGGATCGCGTCCTGACACAATCAGGTCGCCGTTGAGCGTGCCGGATGCTTTATCGAATGTGCCGTCGCTCCAGACGGCTGTCAGAAAGCGATGGTCTGCGCCGAATGAGCGAAGCGCGGTCAAGGCCGTCGCCAGCTTGACGCCCGAAGCCGGATTCAAAGCAACGTCCGCCGTCTGCTCCATCAACACGCGCCCGTCCAGCGTTTCAACCAGCACCCCGCGCGCGCCCGTCACAACAGGCTCGTAAGAAGGCTGTGCGATGTCCGGCGCAACGCCCGTCGCGGTGGGGACGCCTGCCGGTTGCGCTGGCCGTGTGATGACTGTCGGCTGTGTCAGAGACGGAGCATTCGGCTCCGCCGTTCGAGGTCTTTGCTGCGCCATCGCACCGAGCGGCGTTAGCGCAAACAAAGTAATGAGAATCAGCGAAAGTGAAAGATAACGTTTGATTGTCTGATTGCTCATGTTGCCCTCCATCAAAAAAACTCCGCGCCCGGAATAACAAGTCCGCCTATAGCATGTCCCAACAGGCCAGCCTCATGCAAGCATTATTTTCAAGACGCGGAGAGAGTCAGGCTTTTGATGCCGCGACACGGCGCAGGGGATGTTCGCTAGAGAAGGTAAAAGTAAAAAGGTAAAAGGTAAAAGTAGGAAAGCATTCAAGCCTTCTTCACTTTTGCCTTTTACCTTTTTACTTTTGCCTTTTCTTTATGCGTTAAGCGGTTTGCCGCAGCGATTGCAGAAGCGCGCGGTGGGGTCTTTCTGCTCTGCGCCGCATGAATCGCAAGCGAGGCCGACGCGCATGTTTGCGCCGCACGCTGAACAGAAACCGGAGCCTGCGCT
>JACMLC010000764.1 GCA_014379795.1 Pyrinomonadaceae bacterium | reverse complement strand
GCCTGCGCCCGCCAAAATAAGCAGCGGCCCTTCCGTCTCCACGACGGCCTCGCGCTGCTGTTGATTCAATGTTGATAATAAATCCATGATAAAAGCAGTGATAAGTGATAAGTGATAAGTGATAAGAAAAACGCAGTTGGTATTATCTCATCACTTATCACTCATCACTTATCACTTTATTAGTTTCTGTATCGCTTTGAACTGTTCATGCCTTGCGTCGCGCATCAATTCAAAGAGCGCCATTTCCGTCGAAGAGGGCAGCGCGCCGCTCTGTTGCATTTTGGCAAAAGCGATTTCTTTATTTTCGGCGGTGCGCGCGGTGATGCAATCGGTCAAGAGGTGAACCTGAAACCCACGCGCCAGCAAATCGTGCGTGGTCTGGTTGACGCAGATATGCGCCTCTATGCCGCAGACTAGAACGTGCCGTGCGCCTGCGCTTTCAAGCCTCTGGATGAACTCCTGCGCGCCGCAGGAGCTGAAAGCCGTCTTCTCAATCACTTCGAGCGACGCGGGCAGAACGGTTTTGATTTCATCCGCCGTCGCCCCAAGCCCGCGCGGGTACTGCTCCGTCACAATCAAAGGCGTTCCGAGAAGCTGCGCCGCGTGCGCCACGAGCGCGATCCGCGCAGCCGTCTCCGCAAAGTCCGACATCTTTGCGCGGAAAGCTTCCTGCATGTCTATGATGACAAGCGTGGTGTGCGCAAGGTCTAAAGTGTTCTGGTGTCGCATGTGATTTCTCCGGCAGGGAACATTTAAGCACACGCTTTACGCCGCGTAAAATCCGTCGTCTCTAAAAATTAAAAAGCAGGAGCGTCAGCCTTCGCTCCTGCTTTTAAGTTTAATCCCCGGATGATTTTATCGTACGTGTGTCTCGGGATAGCCTTTAGCTTTTTTTTCAGGTGACAGGGTTCTGCCGGATCATAACAATAGCGCCTTACAGCTTACTTGGCGGCACCCCGTTAGCTGTTGCTTCACCGACAAGTACCTGCAATTCCTCTTGCAGCTCAGTCTCAGGTCCGTCCATTAAGAAGAGGTCCTTGAAAGCGACCGGCACATTTGGAATTAGAGGCGCAGGTGTGCAGTCTGTCCGGGGCTGTTGCTCAGTGAGCAAATTGCTCAGATCATTTGCGGCGTCGACGCGAGGAGTCATGCTGGGCGTGGCTCCGCCTGCCGGTGTGCAGAAACGCCGGAGTATCGTCTTCAAGACCGAGGTATGGTCAAACAAAACTTCATCAGGTTGCAGGTGATGCTGCTGGCTACCGTATGCTGTCTGCCTTGCTGCCCATGGAGAGACCACAAAAGCGGGCACGCGTACCCCATACTTCTGAAACTCGGGATCACTATCGGCAGGAGTGAATTGTCGTGGCGAGACATGGTCATAAAATCCTCCGTGTTCGTCATAAGTAACTATCAGGAGCGTCTTCGACCACTGTGAGTTCCCGGCATTCAATAGAGCGTTATAAACCTTGCTCACGAGGTTTTGTCCATGCCGCATATCATGAGGAGGATGATCGTCATTAGGCGCGCCGGGGTAGGCAGCGATCCCGAAGTCCGGATCGATCCAGGAAACATTAGGTAAATTGCCATCTTCCGCAGCATCAAAAAACTTATCTATCTTGTCGATCTGGGGGACCAGTTGAGTTCGGAATTTTTTGAAGAAACGCAGCCCCGCGATGTCATGCGAATAGTATCTCCATGTCACATTATTCGGAAGCAGCTCAAAGATTGTCGGAGCCGCCCAACCGTTTCCCATGATTAATTGTTGGGGGCTGAAATTCTCCTTGATACTCTCCGACGTGCCGGCTAGCGCATACGCACGATTCGGTTGGGTCGGCCCCGGGAGCGAACAAAACCACCTGTCACAAATGGAAAACTCGCGGGCGAGATGGTCAAAGACAGGAACATCCGCCGCGTTGAAATAGTTCATGATAAAGTGCGGATTATTTATTATGTGCTTAGCGTAATTTTTTACGAAGCCGCCGTTCTGGTTATCCAGTTGTTCCTTTACGCAGTCCCACTCGTGACAGGGATCGCCATTCATGATCGCGGAAGCCATTCTCTGGGGCTTGTGAGAATTTCCATTGTGATGGTTGACCTCGTTGCCGGTGAGTCCGTCCACATCCTGTCGCCCGCCCTCCAGACTAAGATAGCCCAGCATATGATCGAATGACCGATTCTCCAGCATCAGAACCACAATATGGTCGATGTCCTTTAATTGATCGCTCATGTTTCTTTTCCTCTTTTCTTTGGAAATTGATGGGTGGTAATTCACAGCCGGCTTTGAGCGACTTCAGACTTCAAACGGCGGTCACGTCAGCCGGTTCTTCACTCAAGTCACAGGGGGAACGTCCTGATGAAGCATCATGAACAGATTTGGCCTCGATGTGGCTGTCGCAGAAAGACTTTCCTTATACCTTGCGCCGTTCTGGCTCTCCAGAAATTGTTTCTGCTCATCCAGCCGTTCATTGTTGGTGACCCGTTTCGCCATCACGTAGCGGATTTTGCCATTCGGATCAATGATAATCGTCGCCCCGCCATAAAAATTATAGACTTCCCCGGACTCTTTGTTTCGCGCCATCCTCCGCTGGGTGACTTCGGCCACAATATCGAATACCACTTGGCCGCTCGGGCCGATCCGCCGAGACGAACGTATGGACTGAACTTCCGGCAGCTCCACCTTGTCCCCGTTCAGTAGTTCATCATCTTTAGCGGCAAGCCCGAAGATATGCAGATACTCTGGCCTCGTTACGATTTCACCGAGAGCGCATGCCTGACGCTTTAGTTCGGTTTTATCGGCGGGCCATGCCGGGTCTCCATCGAACTTCAACTTAGTGAAAGTCAGTCCTTCAATTTGTGGAATCACCAACGGCGGATCGTGTTTCTGAGGAGCGAGCCATGTCAGAGCGTCTTCGGAAAGATCCTCGACCCAACTGGGATAGATGCGATGGTGCCGGAAGGCGTCTACCCAAGCTTCGCGATATGCCCACGGGTCGTCGGGCACGAGGTCTTTATCCGATGTAATCACAGCCCGCAGGTATTCACCGAGCGTAATATCTACGGGGGGACAGTAATCAATGGCGCGAATACACATGGTGAGGAATTGACCGGCGAGTTTGCTTGCTTTCTCGGCCAGCGCAGCTTGTAGGTCAAGCGGTATCTCGCCGGGAGGAAGCCTGCCCGACCCGTTTGTTGCCAGACGCAAAAGCCGCTCAGTCTTTCTTCTAAAAACGGTAATAAAGGCTTCAAAGACGGAAAAGACAAGCACCGATCCGAGATCATGCGGTTCCATTGCGGGGTCATATAATCTCGGACCTTTCTCTTCCTTCGTCCCGTCAGGCTTTTCACCCACAGGGTCAGCCTCTTCAGTAAAATCAATGGCGCTGCGCAATGCCGTCTTACCCGCTCGACCTGTCTGGCCAAGTTGCCGCGCGATGTCAGTCAGAAGGGCGGCGCGGGAGACGGCTCCACGCGATTTTCGGATAGCGGTGCGAACTACCTGCTCATAGCTAAAATGCTGGAAAACCGCCACCAAGTCGGCAAAGCCCTCGTGGAAAGCAAGAACGTCCGGTGAAGTCGGGAGCGAAAAATGAGCGCGTAAACCATCAAGGAGTGCGTGCGTCACCTCGTGGGCTACGGTGTCGTGCGAAAGGCAAGCGTAGACCGTGCCCGGGAAATCTTTAGCTTTGCTCTTGTAGTAACCGAAACGGAGTTCGCCGGTCGTCTTGTCATAGCAGGAATTAGTGCCTTCGAATGCGCGCGGTATGATCAGGAGTCGGGTATGTTTATCATCAAGCTTGTTGAATCCCCACGCGATGTGGCGACCGAGCGCCCTGCGAAAAGCCGTGTACACGATGCTGCACACCGCGTAGACCATTTGTTCATGGAAACGTTTATCTGAGGTCGATGGCTCTATCCCGCTACGAATCAGGATATTTGGGTCTTCAAGGTTTAATGGATGATGCGATTGATTCTCATTCCCGGGTGCCTCACCGACTGAAAAAAGATGACCTACAGGCCCTGCCTCTAACGGCTCATAGGGCACGTTGACGAGGGCGGTCGCTCCTTCCAATCTGGAGACGGATGGATCCAAGGCGAAAATCTTTAAGGGCCTGTAGATCGGCTGATCGTTATTACGTTCTTCAGGCCGACCATCCACCGCCCGCTCTACGCCCTCTCCGATAACGAAAGTAGTTCCTTCGCCCGGACATGGAGCGGAACTTTTTGCCGCTACCGGATCGGCAGTTGCTGTTTCATTGGTCTGTGCGACCGCCTTAACAGATTCTGGAGTTGATGGTAAGGAACCGTCTGGAGTTTCGGTCATGGCATTCTCGCTTCAATAGTGGGCTTGGAGCGCCGCTTGGAGTCTTACCCGTAACTAAATACAACAGGACGATGAAGCTTAGGATTAGAGTGAAAAACACCGGGCGGGAAGTGCATAAGTAGGCTCGTACCGCCGACCCGCGTGAGACAATAACGCGCATAACTTACCCTTGATTCGGGCATTTAGTCAACGGCTCAAAACGTAAGTTGGAAGCGCCATAAAAGGCATGCTATCGAGGCGGCGGGTTGATGAGTTGTTAAGAGCGGCCTAAGGTTATAATTAGACCGCGCCGCTTGATTAATCATCATCGAGCAAACTTAATCACCGTCAATCACATAAATTGCCTTTATGTATGGAAGCCTCTTTTTATAGCCGTAGGTGATTTTTTGTAGATACAAATTGTTGTGCAGCATACCTTCTTGTTCGTATGTGCAGATACTTGCTTTACATCGCAGGAGCGTCCCGCTATTTCTGGCGGGGCCGTCCTCTCTCTCTCTGCTTTTAAACCACTTCTCGCCCGCTGCAAAAGTCTTGAAAATTTTGGATTCAATCTCACCCGTAATGGAATGCTCAAGAACGATTCTCACTGTTCCCGGATTAGTTTGTGCAGCATCAAGCCTGCCTAATTCATTCGCCGTAAATGCCTCGGATAACATTTTGGCAAGCTGCTCAACGGTTTCTATTTTTGACGGCGGTTGAAACGATGCTGGAATAATCTGAGATGCGGCTCTGGCTTTGGTCAAAACTTCTGCTAATTTGACTTGCCCATCGTCGCTTCGATAATGAACATCATAAATTTTCCAAGTTGTGTCTTTGCCCCGTTTGAACTGGTACGACACCATGCGCTCTTTGCCGGAATCTTTGAAAGTGACTTGCACGACCGCTTCATCGTCGCCTCCGAACTTGCGGTCACCGCCCCAGCCGGTTTCCATAATAATAAAGTTCGAGATTTGCGGGTCTTGCGAGCCGTAAAGCGGGTCGAAATCAATCGCCCCCACTTCGCCATTGGCAGCCACTGCATCTTTCCAAATCAAGTCCGCCAAATCCTTCCTAAAATATTTGTCAACGAAGGCGCGGTCTCTGGTCTGGAAAAACGGGCCTGAGCCAGATTTTTGAGCGGCATACAAATTCTTGATAAGCGCGTCGGGCGCGCTGGCTTTGTTTGAAGATTTTGGAGTTTTCCCCGTCGCGCTGTTTTTGGCGGCGAGACTTTTGACTGACTTGATTGACACTATTTTGCTGCTGGCGGAAAGGTCTGCTTCAAGCCCGGGGACTTTACATTCGCCGCCGGTAACTTCTCCGGTGAATTGGCATTGCTGCTTGTCTTTGCACGCGGCCAGAATGGCGCGGCCCACCGCTGAATTATTTTTAAAACAGAACGCCGCATAATCACCGCTTTCCGCACCGAAATACAAAATTACCGACTGGGTTTTCCCGACTTGCAATTCGCCCGCGTAAGTTTCCGATTCGGGCGCGAAGGCATTATTTGTTTTGGCCTGTGCCAATCCGATAAGGCTAAACGCCAACAAGAGCGCGGTCAGCAGAACGATTTTGATTTTCACTTTTTCCCTGTTCCTTTTTCTATTTTGTCAGTCGAGCATACTGGGTTAGATGCCCGGCTGAGCCTTTGTAGACCAAATTGATAAAATCGGTGACGCCGTTCTGGTTCACCGTGGTGAAAAAGCCTCCTCGGTTGCGGGCACCGTCAGCCCTTGGGATGACGCAGAGCACGTGGGGCCATGATAGACCGCGCGCAGTGAACCATGGCGTAAGAGTTCGGCCAAGCGGCGCGCATCCACCCGATCACTCTTAGGGCCTGCATGCAGCAACTTGTTATGGCGCGGATTACAAACGATGACTTCTTGAACCAGTGGGACCAGCAGGTCATAGAGCCAAGCGGCTTGGGCGCCTTCTTCACAGGTGACGTGCAGTTCAGGGTTTGAATTTAAGATATAGGTCTCTGAGGCTGGGCATCAAATTCATCCTTGAAAAATGTTCCTGCTAGATCGATCATGCAAGCAACCTATCTTTCCATATGAGGCTTATACATACAAGCAATCTAAATTTTCAGCTATGTGTCCTTGAAAGTGTCCACAAAGCACTTACAGCCACCAACTGGTGGCTGTAACTTGTTGATAATAATGGTACACCCGGCAAGGCTCGAACTTGCGACCTTCTGATTCGAAGTCAGACGCTCTATCCAACTGAGCTACGGGTGCATGACGCCTGACGGTCAACGTAACGCTGCCGTTCGGCGTGTGTCAAGAGGGTCAGTGTTTGGGCGTCTCCATCAGCAGTGGCTTGCCCTTTCCTTGTCCCGGCTCAACGATTCCGCTCTGGAATTGTTGGCGGACATATTTGACGAGCAGGTTGATCTGTTCGGGCTTGAGCTTGTCTTTGAAGGCGGGCATTCCGTCGCCGCCGACGGCAATCTGTTTGACGAATTCTTCGTCCGTGTGCGAGAGCGCGTGGCCTTTCTTGAACGAGGGAACATTGATGCGCTTCTCGTCCAGCTTGACCGAGCCGCCTTCGCCGTTCTCTTTGTGGCAGGTGGCGCATTCGTCCGCGTAAATCACGCGGATCTCTGCCATTTCATCTACGGGCGACGGGCTGGCTGCGGCAACGGGTGAGGCTGCGGG
>JACMLC010000763.1 GCA_014379795.1 Pyrinomonadaceae bacterium | reverse complement strand
GAAACCTTCATCTTGGAATAGCTGGACTTTCAGTCATCGGTCAAATCTCTGCACTTTCAGTGCAGAGTGGTTTAGTTTTACCTTATGTTGTCAGTTCCGGTCTTAAGCTCAATTCTTCGACGCTCAATTCTTTCGCCGTATGGGCTAAAGCCGAAGCCGTCAAAAGTACCATCGCGAGCCAGAGAAAATCCGCCAGCAAGAGATGAACAAGCTGTAGCCAGATTGGGGCCAGCAGGGCTACGTTCAGCAATCCCGCCCCGAGTTGCACGACCACCAGCGCCGTCACCGTTAGCATCCAGAATCTGACCCACCCACCGGGGCGCAGGAAATTAACAAGTCCCGCAACCAGGAGCGTGATGCACCCGACCGTAAGCGCGAGCACAGGATGCAGCAGTCGAAGGCGAATCAGCAGATGCGCGGTCGGCGAGAAATCGTCGGAGAGTCCCTGCGCCAGCGAGTTTGACGGAAACAGTGTATCTCCAAGAGCCGCCACCGCTCCGCTCACGGCAAGCGCCAGCATCCCAAAGAGAGCCAGCCCCAACAGCCAGATGATAAAGCCCTGCTCTTTTAACCGGACGAATTGCCCACCGGAAGCCCACCACGCCGTCAGCGCGAGAAAAGCCATCAGCGTGAAAGTGTTAATCAGATGCACGGACATAAACATCGCACGCGCTATCGAAGCATTGTCCGCGACCAGCTCAAACAGCACTAAACCCGCTCCGATCAACGCTTCCGTGATGATGAAGAACAGCGAGAGCATCGCGCCGCGACGCACCGGATGCTTTTTCGCAAAAACGCGAAAAGCCCAGACGACGAGGCCGATGACCAGCAGCAACGATAAACCGCTCGTGATGCGATGCGTCAACTCGATCAGGGTCGCGGTCTGCGGCGAGCGCGGCAAAACTTCGCCATTGCACAAGGGCCAGTGGCTGCCGCACCCCGCGCCCGAACCGGAAGCGCGCACATACGCGCCCCACAGAATAACGAAGAGGTTGTAAGCGACTACGAACCACGCGTAATTAGCGAAACGATTTAGCTTCATCATAAAATATTTTTTCAGGTCGAATAACTGCTTCGAAACGTGATTATAACATCAAGACAAAGTCACAGCAGCGGGGGCAAGCCACCCTTCCTAACCTGCAAGTTAGATACAGTTGAAGCATGCAACTCGCCATGTCTCACAGGTCAGGAAGAGGGGCTTGCCCCCGCTCTTATCCATCTCAGCTTTACCTCACACTCGATTGAGGAAAACGATCCACTAAATCACACGAAGAACAAGCATGTTCGGGCTTCGCTTTCGTGTTACTTCGTGGATCGTTTCTCTCTTCGACCTGATCTCGAACTCGATTTATCTTAAACCATCTTTTGCTTCCAACGTCCCTGTTTGAAAATAAACGCGCTGACCACAGCCAGCGTCGAGAATGCAATCGTCACCGCCAGAAAGACGCCGCGCGGCCCAAGGCCAAGGACAATAGCCAGCACGTATGCCAGCGGAATCTCCCACAGCCAAAAGACAAAGAGATTGATAATCGTCGGCGTAAAGGTATCGCCCGCGCCGTTGAAAGATTGCGTCACGACCATTCCATACGCATAGAAAAGAAAACCGCACGCGATGATACGCAAAGAGTCAACGCCGTAAGGAATCACGTTCGGGTCTGAGGTAAAGAGACGAATTATCTGTCCCGCGAAGATGACGAAGACGAGGCCGATGACTCCCAGAAAGCACATGTTATAAAAGCTTGCCTTCCAGACGGCACTTTCGGCGCGCTCGGGCTTCCCAGCGCCCAGTGCCTGCCCGACCATCGTCGCGGTGGCATTGCTCATCCCCCACGAAGGCAAGAGCGCAAAGAGGATGATGCGAATGCCTATCGTGTAACCCGCCAGCGCGTTGCTCCCGAATCCTGAGAGGATGCGAATCAAGCCGATCCAGCTTGCCATGCCTATAAAGACCTGAAACGCTCCCGATGCGGACAAGCGCACCAGCCTGAACATCAGCGCGGGGTCAGGAATCAGGTGTCTGCGCTCAATCCGGATGCGGCCTCCGGGACGCAAGAGTCTGGAAAACGCGTAGAGCGCGCCCATGCTGCGCCCGATGGTGGTAGCGACGGCTGCGCCCGTCACTCCCAGCTCAGGGAACGGGCCAAGCCCGAAGATAAAGCACGGCCCCAACACAATGTTAATCAAATTGGCGAACCACAACACACGCATCGCAATCGCCGCATCGCCTGAGCCGCGAAAGATAGCGTTCAAGAGAAACAGCATCACGACCGATGCGTTGCCGCCGAGCATCACTCTGGTAAAGTTTGAGCCTTGATTGATGACTCCGGGCGATGCACCCATCAGCGCGAGCAGTTTGGGAGCGAAGATGACACCGCACACGCCTAACAGGGCAGACAAAATCAAGCCGACGATAATCGCCTGCACGGCTGCGCGAGCGGCTCCGTCGGGATTCTGCTCGCCGATGCGACGCGCCACCATCGCCGTCACGCCGATGCTGAGGCCAATCGCCAGCGTGTAAATCAATGTCAGCAGAGATTCCGTGATGCCGACGGTAGCAACCGCGTCCGCGCCCAGCTTGGCGACCCAGAACACATCCACGACGGCGAAGATGCTTTCCATCAGCATCTCTAAAACCATCGGCACTGACAGCATCAGGATGGCGCGGCCTATCGTCCCTTGTGTGTAATCCCTCTCCGAGCCGCGAATCGCTTCGACAATCGCGGACAGCATACTGCCCTCCTGCGGCGGCTGGGCATTATCTTCCGCAGGCGTTGTTTCCAACGTCTTCAATGAATCAGGCATGCAAAATTTTCTCCGCAGCTTTTACGAGACGTGAGAAAGAATTGTTCACCCACAGGATTTACTCATCCGGCACGTTGCGGCGCAGCTCGTCGAGCCAGACTGTGGCTTCTGAATCCGAAGGAGCGCGCCAGTCTCCGCGCGGCGAGAGCGAGCCGCCGGAGCCGACCTTTGGCCCGTTCGGCAGGCATGAGCGTTTGAACTGGCTCGTCTTGAAGAAGCGATAGAGAAAAACTTCGAGCCATTTTTTAATCGTCGCCAGCTCGTACTGGTTATGCTTTTCGACGGGCAGCGAATCAGGCCACGCGCCGCGCTCGCGGTCGCTCCAAGCGTTGTGGCTGAGGAAAGCAATTTTAGAGGGGCGAAAACCGAAACGTGAGGCGTAATAAAGATTGAAATCCTGCAATTCGTAAGGCCCGATTGTTTCCTGTGTGCTTTGCGTCGGCTTCTCCTGCTCGTCGCTGCCAGCCGGGACAAGCTCCGGCGAAATCTCCGTATCGAGGATTGATTGCAGAATCGCGCTCGTCTCCGCGTCGAACTGCGACGTGCCGATGATCCAGCGAATCAAGTGTTGCACGAGCGTCTTCGGCACGGAACCATTGACGTTGTAATGCGACATGTGATCGCCCACGCCGTAAGTTGACCAGCCCAGAGCCAGCTCGCTCAAATCCCCTGTGCCGAGCACGAGGCCG
>JACMLC010000762.1 GCA_014379795.1 Pyrinomonadaceae bacterium | reverse complement strand
GGACGATTAAGAAAATATCGTAGGCCACTACCGCCTACATCCAAGGCGGATAACAAAGTACTATTTTGGTTTGTGGTAATCGTATTGGGGCTTGTCGGACTGTTAATTGCCTTGTCTTTACTTAATCCTATTAAAGACTAGCAACTTGGGTTAAATTAAGAGCTGGGAGGCTGTCTCGCATAATAGCATCTGATTCGTCAACCTACTGACAGAATCGGAGCTAGCTAAATCTGAGCAGGTGATGATTAGCAAGCAATTGATCCTGAACCTCAGAGCGGCTTTAATAGCCTTAGTTAAGCCGAATGCTTAAGTCTAGCTGTTGTCGGTCATTCGCTCTGATTTAGCCACTTCCATTGGTTTCCAGCAACTTACACAGAGAAAAGAATTAAAGCCAGATATTTCAGATGATGCTTCTAACGTTAAACCGCCTCAAGCCTTCCAAAGATAAGCCAAAAGAGAATAAACCTTCCAACTAAACTGCTTGCAAATTTTGGCGCTAACCCGAAATTAAGCTTTTAATGGTTGTGAGTCCTGTGGTATCTTAGGTCGCCGCGAACGGACTACTTTACCTCAAAACCTGCGGAGTAAGAAGATGAAACACATGGAGTAAGAAGATGAAACTGAACCCCCTTCGTCCTCTAAGCTGTCTTTTGTTGCTCTCCTCGCTAACGATAATTACCGGATTCTTTAACGGATGGAATGCCTTACCTGCATTCGGGCAATCATCCCGTCATCTGACGGATGAATTGGTGGTGCAGGCTATCGGCTCACCTAACGCTGCCGAAGCCGACCGCGCCTTGGTCGAAGCCTTGCGGCGGGGCGACCGAATGTTCACGTTGCTGATGGCCAACAAAGGAGATTCCCGGCCTTTCGCCGGACGATCCTTCGAGCGGACATATGACAACTGGGATTGTTCCGCTTTGGTTTCCAAAACCGGCGGCATCACTCATCGTGCGACCGCGCCCAAAGTTCCCGTCACGGTCGAGGTAGCGACGCTATATTTAATCTCTGCAATTTATTATGACCAACGTCTTGACTTTGCGCCCTATCCGCATCTGATGTCTAAAGCAGATACGGAGGCGTGGAAGGAGTTGTCCCGCAACTCCGACAACGCGCCTGCGGCCTGTGCTTATCATGTCATGCTGACGACGGAAGAGTTCGAAGCGCAGAAGGGCGTCGTCAAGGTCAGCCACCGGATGCCGGAGGTGAACACCCGGAGTTGGTCGGAGAGGCGTGGAGGGCTGTAGGTGAATGGGTCAAGAGATTTAAGAAAGAAGGATTGAGTAAGCTGAAATACGAAAAGCGTCCCCCTCTCGGAGAGGCAAAAGCGAGATTCATCTACACCTACATGACGATTGGTAATCACATTGAGATCGGCCCCGGTGGTGATCGAGTCAATTCGCGGCTTGAGCCGCCTCGGCAATAGCCTGCAACAATATAATGGCGGAGAGATTCCGCCATATCCTCAAAGTCTAGGAGAAATAATTCGTGCCCAAACTCACTCGCTTTGCCCTCCGGGCATTGGCTGCTCTGCTTGTCTTCTCCCTCTCCAGCTTGCACTCCACAGCCCAAACTCGCACCTGTTGTGCTGACCTCTCAGATCAAGAACTGGTCAACCTTTTGACTTTGCAAATTGATAAGTATCATCCTGACAACCATGGCAAATACAACGACATCACACAAGCCACTACGCAAATAGTCAGGCGCGGGCAGAAGATGATTCCCTTGCTCGCACAACTCAAGGGCAACAAGAATTTTTATCATGGCAGAACCTTGGGTCGAATCTTACCGAGCGACACCCAAAGGGGCATCGGCAAAGAGGATACTCCGGAAAACAATGATGGGAGTATCGTGACGGTTGAAGTGGCGGCGCTCTATCTGATCTCGGCCATTTATCATGCCAACATCGAGTTTGCCTACCGAGCCTATTTAACCGACGGCACGCCCGTGGAATTGTTTGAATACAATAGCCCGGCAGAGATCGCTAAAGCATGGGAAGCGACCGAAGCGTGGATGGGCAGGTTAGAGCGTGAAGGATTGGATTCGTTATATGGGAAAGGCCTCAGCCCGTTGAACAATTCGGGAGTGGTATTTATCGGTAGTCGCAGTAATAACAGCCTCACGTCGGCAGGTCAGAGATAGCTCGGAGGCTCTCTCGCATCATAGTCCCTGATTCGACAACGGATTTACTTAAATCTTGGCGGATACACCTTAAGCTGCGCGTGTTCCGAGACCGAATTTAAGCGCGGATGGATCATCTGAGGTTTTTTGCAATTTGTCGTTTTAACTATTCGACTAATAAACGTTCTGTGTAGTATTTGAGCAGCTTCATGCTCTCTCGCGTATAGAGTTTTCAACTTTAATGTCCAATATAAATTGGGCAGCCCGGCCTAAATTCCTTGCTCACAATCCCAAACCCTTATTCAGTAATTAGCTTTTCTTGTGTGCCAAGTGTGTGCCAACTAATCAAAACTAGACCAAACTCAGCCACACGGAGCATTATAGGGATTGCCTATAAATCTAACGGAGACATAATTTAACAAACTGAAACATACTCAGCAAAAGTGCTGAATAAGATTTGTAAACTGCGGGTCGGGGGTTCAAATCCCTCCACCGGCTCCAATAGAATCAATGGTTTACAGCCACTTCTTCAAGCTGCTCCACTACGCTTGGGACAATCTTGGGACAACGCTTCCCAATCTGGAGGTCGGCTTATAAATGTGCCCAGACATCGGGTCACAGGCAGGAAGCATCGGGCAGATAGCTATCGCAGAGCTTTTTGCGGCAGCCTCAAAAGGCGACTTCAATCGCGTGCAGGCTATGCTGTACGGCGGCGCTTCCATCCTCGATGCCGATAATCACCTCGGGCAGATGACGCTGATGCTGGTTATCAAGGCCGGGCGGGCAGACCTCGTCTTCGCCCTCATCAATAGGGGCGTCAACGTGAATCGCCAGACGCGTCAAGGCGAGACCGCGCTCGCGCTGTCTAAGGCAAGGGGATTGCACGAAATCACGCGCCTGCTCAAAGGGTTCGGATTGTGGCAAGCGGCGCGCGACGGCGATCTGCCGAGTCTTAAGCTGATGCTGGCGGAAGGCGCGGACGTGAAAGCAATGACAAGTGATGGCTGGACTGCTTTGAGCATCGCCGCGCTTAAAGGTTATCAGGAAATCATGCATGCTCTGCTGAAAAACGGGGCAGACGCTAATGCTCGCAACGGTGATGGGTGGACGCCATTAATGCTGGCAACGTCGCTGGCAGACATTGAGACGATTGAGATATTGCTGAGCGCTGGCGCGGATCCGAATCTGCAAGACCAGAGCGGTTGGACTGCTTTGATGCAGGCGGTGGCGGAACGAAATGTGTTGAGCGCGCAAGCGCTGCTGGCGGCAGGCGCTGACGTGTGCGTGATGAGCGCGGCGGGCGAAACGGCCTTGCTGATAGCTTCGCAGAGAGGCTATGCCGAAACCGTAGAACTGCTTGAACATTACGGCGCGAAGAGACTCGATTGAACTGTGCCCTCTCCGGGCGATGCTCTGCAACTTGCTAGAGCGCTCAAAACCGGCCTGCTACCTACGGGCATCTGATTGACCTGAGTGTACTTTCCGTGCTAGCTTCCCTCCCAAGTCGCATTGAGCTTTGTTCAGGAAGCCTTAGTTTTGCCTGAATATAAATAAGGCCGCGCTGATTTTCAAACCATCCCTGCAAGAATCAAAATCGCTCGCTTCATTAATCTTTGCGACTCAATAAGCGGGTTATAGAATTAACTGAGAGGTTGGCTTTTGCTGTCTGAGGCGATACCAAATCGCTCTCTAGTTTTTGGGGTAACACGAATTGTGAATCCTCATTGCCATTCATTAAAAAGGGTTTCGCCGGCAGGCGCTGAAAGCTCTAAGGCAATCTAACGGCTTGCTCGTATGCTGCGATAAATTTACCTGCACTACTCACAAACTATTTTGGAGACGTAATGGATAGAACGGGGACTCAACATCTGCCGCGCAGGCGAGAGAACGGCATCGTCGCTCAGGAAATATCCGATGAAGTGTTGGTCTATGATCTGGACACACACAAAGCACACTGCCTGAATCCCACAGCCGCGCTCGTCTGGCGAAAGTGCGACGGCAAGACCAGCGTCCGGAACATCGCGCTTCTCGTCGGGCAGGAATTGAATGCGTCTGTGAATGACGAGGTGGTGTGGCTGGCGATTGACCAATTGGAGCGTCGCCATCTGATAGAGAAGCGTCCGGCGCAGTTGCCGCCGCCCGGCCTTTCGCGGCGAGAAGTGATGCGACGGCTGGGACTTGCGACTGCTGTGGCCTTGCCGCTGGTGACATCGCTGATGGCGCCGACACCAGCTCAGGCGGCCACCTGTACGCCCAATGGTCAAGCGTGCTCGACGAGTGCGCAGTGTTGTAGCGGAATTTGTAGCAGTAATGTATGCGCCGCCAGTCTCTTCTAACGGGAGACGATAATTACACTCCCACGTCTCGCCCCCGGCCTGACCTTTAGATTGACGCTTGACCATGATGGCACGGAAGCCAAACATCTTGACCGAAGCTCATCAACGCAGTTCGCATGGCGACCTGCTGGCTGTCGCGCTTGCAGGCTCTTGGCGAGACGCGCCAAAGCCGCTTGAGCTTAACGCGGGCGAGCTGACAGAGATGATGCCGCTCCTGCTCAAATCCGGCTCGGGCGCGCTGGTCTGGCGTTGCTTGAAAGATTCCGGCATCGAGGATGCGCGCCTGTCTTTTGAATTTGAGCGCGCCTATCGCGTGCAGCTCTTGGACGCAGCTGTCCACGCGCACAACCTCGGCAGGGCGTTCACACTGTTCCGCGATGCAGGCATTGAGCCTGTGCTGGTCAAAGGGTGGGCGATTGCGCGGCATTACACGGAGCCTGCGCTGCGTCCATACGGCGACATTGACCTGTGCGTCCGTCGCAATCAGTTTCGCGCGGCGCAAAAGGTTGTGGAGAGCGCGGAAGGGCGCAAGCTGTGGATTGACTTGCACGAAGGATTCTCGGCATTGGACGGGCGCGATGAAGCAGAGCTTTACGCGCGCACGCGGCTGGTGCGTTTGGGCGAGACTGATGTGCGCGTCTTGTGCGAAGAAGATCATTTGCGCGTGCTGTGCCTGCATCTGCTGCGGCACGGGGCATGGCGTCCATTGTGGCTCTGCGATGTCGGCGTCGCGCTGGAAACGCGTTCAGAAGGTTTCGACTGGAAGCTCTTTCTGGGCGATGACCGCAGAGAGGCGGACTGGCTGGCCTGCGTTATCGGTTTAGCGCATCAACTGCTTGGCGCACGGATTGATGATACCCCCGTCGCGTTGCGCGCACAGCATCTCCCGCGCTGGCTCACAAGGGCAGTGCTCAGGCGTTGGAGTTGGTGGTTCGATTCAGATTACAGAGACCGTGCAGTGCCTTCGCTGCTCAAGCATTTCAGAGAGCCTGCGAAGTTTTTCCGTGACATCTATTTTCGCTGCGACCCGATCAGAGCGACGGTCGAGTTAAAGGGAGCTTTTAACGCGCTGCCACGCGCGCCCTATCAGCTCGCAGCCGTCCTGAAACGTAGCCCGGAGTTTCCACGTCACGTAGCCAGATTGCTGCGTGCTTAACAATCGCTTTTCCCGTGAGAGGGGCTGTCTTTCTAACCCTTCTTTTCTTCTGTCACAATTTAGTTAAGTCCGTTTCAGTTGTTTTAAGCGACGGGCGGTTTTTAATGCAAACATTCCCTCAAGGGTGAGCGCCCGACAGCGCACTTGAAGAAATAATCTCCAAGGAGTCCAGACATGAAAGCATCCGCTACCCCTGCTAACCGTCCGACCAACTCAATGAATACTAATACTAGAAGAGGGTTTATGAATCGAGTATTGAATCTGCTTACTGCATCCAGAATTGGAACGCGGCTCATTATTGCCACAACAATTTTAACCATCGTTGCCGCTATGGTCTTCGTGTCGGGTTTCGCGCAGGAAGACAAGAGGCAGGAGATAGATTTGACGGAGGACGCCGCTGCTGCGAGACGGAAGGCGGAGACACCAACGGAGAAGAAAGAGATCAGCACAGTTCAAGATGAATCCGGGCTGGCTCCGGAGGCAATCCTCGCGGTAGCAAACACGGCGAACTATACTTTTACAACCAACAGCACCTCGTCGCTGAAGAGAACGGCGGGCAGCGGTGTTGACAATATTGATATGTCAACGGGCGTAGGACAACTGCTTGCCAACTCGGTTGATGATACAGCTTCTGCTATAACTCCTATCGGTTTCGATTTTTTCCTCATGGGTGTGCGCTACAATCAGTTTTCCGTAAATGACAATGGAAATATGCGGGTCGGCACGACAACTGTACAAGCCGCCTCTCCATACAGCATGCCAAATGGCGCTGTCCCACTGCTTAACCCTTTTGGCAACGATATGCGCGTCGGAACGGATGGCGTGATCGTTTCCAAAGTTATCGGCACTGCGCCCAACCGCGTTCTTGTTGTTCAGTGGACGAATGTGATGATTCGTTTCGCAACGGCGGCGCCGGGAGGCGGAACGTTTCAGGCGAGAATTTACGAGACTACAGGAGCAATCGAGTACGTTTATGGCTCGATGGTAACAAACGCGGCAGCTCCCACGACTTATACGGTCGGATTTTCCGTCAATATAACAATTAACAATATTCTTTCGGTTAATACGACGACAAATACCTCCAGCACTTCGGCAACCGTTACTACGAACTCTTATTCCGCAAGCTCGACTGTAACCCAGCTTCACAGCACGACGGACGGTTCTCGACGTGCATATATGTTCGCGCCGCCGACCCCGACCGCGCCGACCAGCCTGACCTTTACGGGAGTGACAACAACCGGAATGACGCTCAACTGGGTTGATTCGCCAGACGACGTTGCCTATGCAATTTACCGTTCGACAGACGGCGTGAATTTTTCTTATGCAGGCGCGGCGGCATCAGACGCGACTTCTTTCGCGGCGACCGGACTCGCGAATAATCAAAGTTATACGTGGCAGGTTTATGCCGTTTCGGAAGGCAGGTTAAGCTCTGCCCTGAGCGGAACGCAGGCCACCACCGCCGGAACGATTTGCGGAACATTTACGGTTGGTCCGACCTTTATTATTATAGGAATCGCGTTCCTACATTGAGCAATCACTGTGTGATTTGCGACCAACCTCACGTGTTTGGTAACATGCTTAAGCCGGCCGTGTGCACGCGAGAGCT
>JACMLC010000761.1 GCA_014379795.1 Pyrinomonadaceae bacterium | reverse complement strand
CGCCTTGCGCGCACCATGTTAGCTTTCCTGCTCCGCTTTCGTAACGATATTTCACGCCACAAAACGCACCGTTAGGGTGTATAGGAGAGAGGTTTGACCGCGCTCGAACTGAAACAAACGCCGCTCAATTCCGCGCATCGCCGTTTGGGCGGGCGGATGGTTGATTTTGGCGGGTGGGACATGCCCGTACAGTATCCTGCGGGCACGGTTGAAGAGCACCTGCGCACGCGCACGCGCTCCGGTCTTTTCGATGTCTCGCACATGGGCGAGATAGACGTGCGCGGGACGGATGCCGTCGCTTTTGTCAATCGCATCTGCTCCAACGATGTCTCGAAACTCGTGGACGGGCAGGCGCATTATTCCGCGCTCACTACTCCCGAAGGAACTGTCGTTGACGACCTGCTCGTCTATCGTTTCGCCGAAGACCACCTGCTCTTGGTCGTCAATGCTGGAACGACTGAGAAGGATTGGGAGTGGATTACATCTCATCATGGGGGCGAAGCCGTTGAGCTGAATAACGTCAGCGCAAACTATTGCCAGCTTGCTTTGCAAGGGCCGGACGCGCTCTCCATCATGCAAACGCTCACGGGCACGCCGCTCGATGAAATCAAGTATTACCACTTCCGCGAAGGCGTGGTTGATGGAGTCCCAGCGATTATCTCGCGCACGGGTTACACGGGCGAGGACGGCTTTGAGATTTACGCCGCGCCTGACAAAGCAGAGCTGTTATGGGACACGATTCTGGATGCCGGAAAGCACGGCACGCCCGAAGGGACGCTGCCATGCGGCCTTGCCGCGCGCAATACTTTAAGGCTCGAAGCCGGAATGGCTTTGTACGGTCACGAGATTGACGAGACGACGACTCTTTTGGAAGCCAACCTCGGCTGGATTTGTAAGCTCAACAAGGGCGACTTTACGGGGCGCGAGCGTCTGGCGCGGCAGAAAGAGGAAGGCGTCAAACAAAAGCTCGTCGGCTTTGAAATGACAGAGCGCGGCATCGCGCGCGATCTTCAGGAAGTCTTGATTGGCGGCGAGCGTGTCGGGCGCGTCACATCGGGCAGCCCCGCGCCTTTCCTGAAAAAAAATATCGGCATGGCCTATTTGCCTGTCCAATATGCAGATGTTGGACAGGAGATTCAGATTGACGTGCGTGGCCGCACCGTCGGCGCGCAGGTTGTGCCAACGCCTTTTTATAAACGTAACAAGCAGTAATCAGTTTTCAGTTTTCAGTTTTCAGCATTTGATTTAACTGAAAACTGAAAACGAAAACTGAAAACTGAGGAGAAGCTCATGGCGAATGTTCCAGAAGATTTACAGTACAGCAAGGATCACGAGTGGATCAGAGTCGAAGGAGATGTAGGCACTATCGGCATCACGGATCACGCGCAGCACTCTTTGGGCGATGTCGTCTATGTCGAGTTGCCGAAAGCGGGCGAGACCTTTGCGGCGCATGAAGTGTTCGGCTCGGTCGAATCCGTCAAAGCCGTCTCGGAGATTTTTACGCCCGTCGGAGGCGAAATAGTCGAAGTCAATGAATCGCTGCAAGACGAGCCGGAGAAAGTCAACACCGATCCATACGGCGAGGGGTGGATGATTCGCGTTCGCCTATCCGATAAAGGCGAAGTTGACGCCCTGCTCAACACCTTCGAATACGAAGATTTCACAAAAGCGGAGACAGAATAAGCTTTGCGTTACATTCCTAACTCGCCGGACGAGCGCGCCGAGATGCTGCGCATCGTCGGTCTCAATTCGTCGGAAGAATTGTTTAGCTCGATTCCCGACAACCTGCGCTTACGCGACCATCTCAAGATCATCCCGGCCATCTCTGAGATGGAACTCATAGCGGGCTTTGAGACGCGCGCCGCGCGCAACACGGCTTCGCGTCGCCCGAGCTTTCTGGGCGCGGGCGCATATTCGCATTACTCTCCAACCGTCATAGACCATCTTATCCAGCGTTCGGAATTTTTCACGGCCTACACGCCTTACCAGCCTGAAATCGCGCAGGGCACGCTGCAAGCCATCTTCGAGTTTCAGACTCTTGTCTGCCAGTTGACGGCGATGGATGTCGCGAACGCTTCGATGTACGACGGCTCGACGGGACTCGCGGAAGCCGTCCTGATGGCCGAGCGCATCACACGGCGCAAAAAGGTCGTCGCGGCTGCGAGCGTGCATCCTGAATATTTGGAAGTGGCGAACACTTACGTTCAGCATTACGGCATCGAGCTGCAAAAGCTTGCTTACGATGAGCAGTCGGGACAGCTCGGCTCTGACGCTCTTGACACGCTGGATGATCAAACAGCCGCGCTCGTCGTCCAATCGCCGAACTTCTTCGGCTGTATCGAAGACGTGAAGGCTCTGGCTGATCGCGCGCATGCGGTCGGCGCGCTGCTCATCGTCGCCGTTACGGAATCCGTTTCGTTTGGCCTCTTGCGCTCGCCCGGAGCATGCGGCGCGGACATCGTCATCGCCGAAGGGCAATCATTCGGCATCCCGCTCTCGTTCGGCGGGCCGTATCTCGGCCTGTTTGCGACGCGCGAAAAATACGCGCGGCAGATACCGGGCCGTCTCGTCGGCGAAGCCGTTGATAAGGAAGGAAGACGCGGATTCGTGCTCACGCTCGCCACGCGCGAGCAGCACATACGACGCGAGAAAGCCACCTCGAACATCTGCACGAATGAAGGCTTAATCGCTTTAGCCGCAACCATTTACCTAGAAACGATGGGGCGGCGCGGGCTTCAGGAAGTTGCCACCCAATGCGCGCAGAAAGCGGCTTACGCGGCGCGCCGCATCGCAGAGTTGGAAGGCTTTTCGCTGCCCTTCAACGCGCCGCGCTTTAACGAATTTGTCGTGCGCGCTCCCATCGCCGCAACGGATTTATTAAAACGGCTTGCGGAAGAAAAGAACATCACGGGCGGTCTCGCGCTCTCGCGTTTCTATCAGGATAGGCCGAATGATTTTCTGGTCTGCGTGACGGAAACCAACCCGCGCGCGGAGATTGACGCGCTCGTTGATGGGCTGGCATCGCTGGCGAAATAAATTTGAGCCACAGAGGTCACAGAGATCACAGAGAAATTTGAAATTCAGAATTTTAGATTTGAAATTTTCTTAAACCTCTGTGTTCTCTGTGACCTCTGTGGCTAATTGAATTAAATATGAGTCAATCAACAAACATCACCAAAGTTACTTCTCACCCGTCGCAGAACGAGCAGTTAATTTTCGAGCGTTCACAGCATGGCCGTGTCGGTTACATGCTGCCCAAGCTCGATGTTGACGAGACTCCGCTTGACGAATTGATTCCGAAAGAGTTTCAGCGCGACGACGATCTGGAAGGGATGCCGGAAGTCAGCGAGGTGGATGTGATTCGCCACTTCACGCGCATCTCGACTTGGAATTATTCGATTGACTTGGGGCTGTACCCGCTCGGCTCCTGCACTATGAAATACAACTCGCGCTTGAACGAGAAGGTGGCGCGCATCGTTGGGTACGCGAACCTGCACCCGCTCGCGCCGGAAGAAGATTCGCAGGGCGCTCTGGAATTGATTTACGAGTTGCAGGAAGACCTGTCTGAGATTACGGGCTTGCCGGGTATCTCTTTGCAACCGGCTGCGGGCGCGCATGGAGAGATGACGGGAGTGATGCTAATTCGCGCCTTCATAGATGCGCGCGACGGCGAAGGCGCATCCGCTAAGAGGCGCACGATGCTGATTCCAGATTCGGCGCATGGCACGAATCCCGCTTCGGCTAATCTGTCGGGCTTTAACGTCAAGACGATTCGTTCCACTTCCGAAGGCTTCACAGACCTAGACCACTTACGAGAGCTTTGCGCGCACGGCGATGTTGCGGGGCTGATGCTGACGAATCCGAACACGCTCGGCCTCTTTGAAAAAAACATCGAAGAGATTTGCAAGATCGTCCATGAAGCGGGCGGCCTCGTGTACATGGACGGCGCGAACATGAATGCGCTGGTCGGCGTGGCGCGTCCCGGCGATATGGGCGTGGACGTGATTCACCTGAATTTGCACAAGACTTTTTCGACGCCGCATGGCGGAGGCGGCCCCGGCTGCGGCCCCTGCTGTTGCACTAAAGAGCTGGAGCCTTTTCTGCCGACTCCGCGCATCGTCAAAGACAGAGACCGTTACAGCCTTGATTTTAACCGCCCGCAATCCATCGGGCGCGTCAAAGCTTTTCATGGAAATTTCGGAATGATGGTGCGCGCGCTGGCTTACATACAGACGCACGGCTTCGAGGGTTTGCGCGAAGCGACGGAAGCGGCTGTGGTCAATGCACGGTACATCGCGCACGGACTCGCGGAGGATTACGACAAGCCTTTCGATGCCGCGCCGATGCACGAAGTCGTTTTCACGGACAAGCGGCAATCACGCAAGGGCGTCCACACGCTCGACATCGCCAAGCGGCTGATTGATTACGGCTTTCATCCGATGACGATTTATTTTCCGCTGATTGTGCAGGGAGCGATGCTGATAGAGCCTACGGAATCGGTCGGGCGACAGGAGCTTGACCAGTTTATTGACGCGATGCGCTCGATTGCGCGCGAAGCCATAGAAGACCCTGAGCTGGTTTTGAACGCCCCGCACACGACGCGCATCGGCAGGCTCGATGAAGCGGCGGCGGCGCGCAAACCCATCCTCAGATGGAAGCCAAAGGCTAAGGCAGATGCTGCTTAAAATAATAGGGCTTTAGCT
>JACMLC010000083.1 GCA_014379795.1 Pyrinomonadaceae bacterium | reverse complement strand
CCGTCCAGTTCATCTCGCCCGCCTCCTGCATGTAATCGTAGATGACATCCATGCTGGGCGGCAGGCTCCCGCTATGCTGGCGTTGGTAGATGTTCACGTACTCCTTGAGACCGTTCACAATATCGCGCATCTGTGCGGGGTCTTTGGTCTCAATCAAGGCGAGCGCGCGATAGAGATGCGATTCGGGCACGACGCGTCGCCGGTCTAGTTCAATGGCGCGCACGAACTCGCTCAGGGCGCGAGATTTATCGGCCTGAGTCCGCGCCGTCAGCTTCAGGACTTTGCCGTAAAAATAGTGTGCATACGGATCGTTTGAGCGAATGCGCAAAGACTCTTCCAGATTTTCTCGCGACATGTGGAACATATCGAAATAGAAAGCGCGCACGCCGTTATCACGCTTGAGTCCGGACATCACGGATTCAAACTCTGCGCTCGTGCCGATCAGTTCCCCGGAGGCGAGCTTGGCTTGAATCTCCGGCGAGAGCGCGCCGCTGATGGCTTTTTCCGCAGCCGCCTCGCGCCCGGAGGCGTCGCGCGTCGGCTCAATAGATTTGCCGACCCGCCTGTCCGCGAGATTGACCGAGCCGACAAACAGATTCTTTTGCGCCGCGCCGCCATAACCGCCGATGAGCGTTTTGACCTGCTCCTCGCGTTCGGTGATGCGGCTTTTGTCGGCGATGAACCCGAGTCCTGCGCGCGAGTCAAAGTTCGAGGTGCGTCGCAGGCTGGCGTAAAACTTCGGCACTTCATTGACATCATAATTGCGGTCCAGCATGTACTTCATCCCGAGCTGATCCGCTTCGTCTTCCTGCAAGCGATCCCATGAAGTGACCGCATCACGAATGATGAGCTTGAGCACGCTGGGCGCGACGACGAGCGCCGTGAAGGCTCCAAGCCCGATGGCCGATGAGGCTGAAGCCCCTGCGGCTCCGGCCACGGCTCCGGCGGCAGCTCCGATCAACGCGCCGAACAAAGCGCGCTTTTTCTGCTGCTTCTCGTTGTAAGGCTGGATGCCCTCCGCCACCAGTACATCCTCTTTCCAGTGATCTTTTTCCACATGCGCAATCTCATGCCCGAGGACATAAGCAAGCTGCGCCTCGTTGTCTATGTGCGAGAGCAGCCCGGATGAAACATAGATCGTGCCGGTGGACAGCGAGCGGGCTTCGGGAATCGGATTCAGCGTGATCTTAAAAGCGTAAAGCTTCTGCGAGTTGGCAGGCACCAGCGATTGCCCGACACGGTTGACGTAATCCTGTGCGAGCGGATTGTCATACAAGGTGTCTTCAACCTTCAGCTTATCGCCGTTGCGCGTGACCTGCTCGTCCGTGGAATCGCGCGTGTTGATGTAATAAGCATATTCGCTATGCTCACGCTGTTTCTGAAGATAAGAGTCTTCAACCGAATCACGAAACTCGGCATCTTTCATGTACAGGTCAACACTGAATTTTTTAATCTTCTGATATTCCTTCTCTTCTTTGGTGAGCTTGGGTTTCGTCTCTTCCTTCTTTTTATCTTTCTCCTTTTTCTCCTCCGATTTGTCCTGAGCGAAGACGGTAGCGGCTGGCAAAGTGGAAGTGAACAGTACGGCCAGAGCGATAAGTCCGGCTAACCATGAACGTTGTGAGCGCTTAAACATAGGGGCCTCCTAAACTTGATTGATGGGTTGAAGAATATGCGCTGCATGCCCGCCCGCCAAAACAAAACGGCGAGCGCGGGGCGACTAATTTTAGAGAGCGTGACCGCTTTTGTCGCCCTGCTACCTTTCGAGTTGAGAGGCGGAAGAGAGCGACCGCAGAGGGCTTCGCGTGCCCTTGATTCAAAAAGCGCGAAATCGAACAAAAGCCCTGATAAGTTCCGGCGAGATAGACGGATTTCTTTATCAATGCGTTTGAGAAAAAGCCCGGACGTTTGAGAATTGAAATGAGCCTTCTTGTCCGGATAGCCTGTGACTGTGAGTGAATCCTGCGCGATGATAATCCAATGCGAAGTGAAAAAGCAGGAAAGCGGAAGAAAGGAGCGACTTGGGACGCAAACCTTGTAACCACTTCTCACTTAAGACGCGGTTGAATCTACGCCCAATGCCGAGAGCTTGTCAAGATTTTCATTAAAGCCGCAAAGAAGTAAAAAGGTAAAAGGTAAAAGGTAAAAGTGAAGAAGCCGTTTGAAAAATCATTCTGCGCTGAAGGCGCAGCCAGAAGGTAGCCAGACGTGCAACGTCTGGTTAAGCACAAGCTAAATAGGTCGCGCGCTGAAGGCGCGCCAGATACTTCTCTCCGCGCCTTCAGCGCGGAATATCTTGTGGCTTGTGTGCTCCAGACGTTGCACGTCTGG
>JACMLC010000760.1 GCA_014379795.1 Pyrinomonadaceae bacterium | reverse complement strand
TTGTATCCGCTGGCGCGGTCTTTGAAGCGGACGGATTCGCCCGCGCGCGGATGGCTGTTTCTTTCCGCCGTGCCGATTCAGGTTGACTGGCTGCTCGGCGTAGCGGGCATCTGGGATAACACGCAAGTTTCGCGTTTTCTGACCGGCGCGCTGTTGGGAGCGACGGCTGGGTTCTTTATCGTGCCGGGCTTGATGGATGTGTTACAGATTGACTGGCGACGCTTCTTTGCCAAATCCGGGACGGATGAGCCGCAGAGCAAGACGACGCCTCCTCCTCCTGCGCCCGTCGTGAGCGGACGCGTTGTCGAGAGCGATTACGGCTCGCCGTCGAGCCGCATTTGAACAAAGCATAAATTCAGCCATTGCGAAATGAGACGAAAGCAGAAACCATCATGAACAATAAGCTAAAACCGGCAATTATCGGCGGCGTGGTCTTAGGCGTCTTGTCTGCCATCCCGTTCGTCAACATAGTCAATGCGTGCTGCTGCGCGTGGGTCTTAATGGGCGGCGCGCTCGCGGCCTATCTTTACATCAAGGACTCGCAGAATCCTGTGACGATGGGCGAGGGCGCGATGCTCGGCGCGATGAGCGGCGTTATCGGCACAGTCGTCAGTTGGATTATAGGTATCCCGCTCAGCTTCATCTTCGGCGATACTTTTTATGCGATGCTGGTGAATCTGATGGCGCGCATTGATCCGCGACAGGCAGAGGTTTTGCAGCGACAAATAGAGATGGCGCAAAATCAATCCTTAATCGAGCGGCTGCCATCTATGCTTTTGGGAATGGTATTCGGAATCATCGTGATTACGCTGTTCGCCGCCATCGGAGGTTTGATCGGCACGGCCATCTTCGAGAAGCGCAAGAGAAACGCGGCTGCCATGCCGCCTCCGCCTCCGCCGCCCGCGCCCGGTTACGGCGGGTAATCGAGAGGGCGAAGTTAAAGAAGGGAAGCTTTGATCTAAAAGCTCATTCTACTTTGGCGTAAGCAAAGAACATCTCCCGCAAAGGCGCAAAGGCGCAAAGAAACTCTCAATCGCTTTCTTTGCGCCTTTGCGGGAGACAGTCGCTTTCATTTTGAAAACCGCTATAAGTATCAAACAGGCTTGCCCAAGAAAAAGAGGCCGCAGATGAATGCGGCCTCAAAGTGAAATGCAAAAGTAAGAGTTGTGAATGAACCCGGACTGCTCAGATCGCAGCCCGGGTTCTTCAGTTTCTGTGACTTACTGGACTGACACATCATCCACGCGGAATGACGTGGGCAACGTAATGTCATTTGTGCCACGGAACTGGATGCGTACCGTCTGCCCCGCAAAGCTTGAGAGACTGTATGCCCCTCTCAGGACGTACACACCAGCCGTGCCGCTGTTCTGGTTGCTAAAGGTTGCTAAGGTCGCCAGCAGCGTTCCCGTCGTGCCCCGCACTTCGATAAAGAGACGGTCATAGATGGGATCGCCTGTCGCCTCGCTGGTCGTGATATTGAGCCAGAAGTTAAGGCTCGGCGAGCAGCCACTAGGAATCGTGACTGTCTGATAGAGCGTTCCGCTAGAGCTGTTGACTCCGTTGATAATCATGTAGGCCGCGCCGCTGTGCGGATAGATTCCGGTGCTGCGTGTGACCTGACCGCTGATCGTCCACGGAGTTGTGCCTGTCTCAAAGCCTCCATTGGTAATCACCTGTGCACAGCCACTACCCGTGCCTGCCTGCGTCACCGTGAAGGGCTGCCCTGCGATGGTCATGATGCCTGTGCGAGAGGTCGCGCCCGTGTTACTGGCGACAGAGTAAGTAACCGTTCCGTTGCCGCTTCCGCTGCTGCCGGAAGTGACAGTAATGAACATGGAATTGCTCTCAGCCGTCCAAGCGCAACCTGCGCCCGCAGTCACGCTGACACTGCCCGTCCCGCCGCCCGCCGCAAAGTTCGCGCTGGTCGGGTTGATGGAGAAGGTGCAAGTGCCGCTGCAATCCGATGGCAAGTCAGTTGCGGCAACGTGCGTCGTGCCGTCGTTACCGACCGCAGAGACGCCCATCCCGTGACGCGCGAAGACAGTCCAGATAGCGCAACGATTTGCTCCGCCGTACAGGTTCACATCGGCTTGCAGGATGCCGTCGCGCGCGTTCAGGAACGACGGGCGATTCGGCGTGAACTTCATACCGTTGAGGACGATGTTGTCTGAGATGGTTGCACCGAGCTGTGTGCGCAAATCCCAGAGCGTCGCCGCCCAGACTTCGCCGTCACGGTGAACCTGAAAGCCGCCCGCACCCACATCCGCATAAGAGTCGTGCACGGTGTTGGCGGGAACTGCGTAAGCCGCACGGCGTATGCCAATCGCGTTGTTCATGACATACTCGCCGACCGCGCCGTCGCCGTTGATAGTGATAGCCCAGTAGTCAGACCAGCCCTCGCCCATCGCGCCGGATTGCATGCCCTGCAAGGCCGTGCTGCCGTTTCCGATCAAGCGATTCGAGATGCCGTGCCCGTATTCGTGAAACACCACATCGCCGTCCATCGAGCTATCGCGATCCGGATTGGGCGCGGTGAAAAGGTACTGCTGCATGCGCGGGCGTTGGCCGTCGGGCGGCGTCGCAAAGTTGGCGTTGTTGGTGCCCGCGCCGTCCTGCGCTTCAGCCCTCACGGAGTCGTTGCCCGTGCCGCCGCGCCCGTAGTTGTCGACCTGAAAGTTTCGCGCCGTCTCCGTAAAGCCTAAGCTATACGAGAAGTCGTGCATGATGTTGTTGAAATAGAAAAGATTGGTCACGACCGCAGCCTGCTGCGTGCGCGGGTCAACGGCGGTCGAGAACGGGAAAGTGAAATCCTGATTGGCTGCAAAAGCATGGCCGTTGGAAAGTCCCGCGCCGTTGTTGTTGTCGGGCGAGTTATTCCCATCCGCGTCGAGATAGGCTTCGACGTTGTTGCCTGTCGTCACAGTGGACGCACCCATCCAGCCCGCGCTGGTGTTGATAACGGTGTTGCCCACGAAAGAGACGAGCTGTCGCGCGCCCTTGCCGGGGTCTTCGATGTAGACCGTGCCCTGCGCGTCAAAGACATACAGGTTATGACGCAGGAGCAGTTCTCCGTTGTGCGCGTCAACCAGCAGCTCGTACCACTCATTCGGGCCGACCTCCGCGAAGACGTGCCATGCGAGGCGCGCAGCGTCGCCGACGCGGACGACGTTTAATTCCGAAAGCACGTCTTCAAACTGCGGGTCAAGCGGATTGGCGAATGAAGAGCGGTCGCCTTTCGAGCCGCGTGCATTGGTCTCTACGAAAGACTGCATCACGGTTCTGCCCGCGTACTCAAAAGCTTTGGCGATGCCCTGCGCTTCATTCAAAGCGGGTCTCAGTTTGACCTGCTGTCCGGTGATAAGAAAACCTTCGCGGACGGAAAGCGCCTCGCCGTTTTTGTTGACCACGACCTGCACCTGTCCTTCAAAGACTTTGAGACCCTCGACGGTCTGCGAGTAATTCAGAAAGGTTGTTCCCCTATCGTTGTCTTCATTTTGCAATCTCAGATTGGCAACCGCAGCATCCGAGAGCGTGAAGAGCTGCGCGTGTTGCCGCAAAAAGCCGCGCGCGATGTTGTCCGGCGTGTCCGACTGCGGCGCAGAGAGCGCGCTGCCGTCAATGAAAAAGTTTTTCATGGCTCCCGCTTCGTTGACCTGCGCGCGCAGGTTCGTCGCGGCTTCGGGCTTGAGGCCGGAGCGGAAATTCTCAACCGCAGTGGCGCGCGCTCGCAGCGAGACATTGTCTGTCTGCATGGCTCTTTGCGCGTCGGCAGTGGTGTTGAGATCGAAATCCATGAACTCGCCTTGACCGGCGAGGCGTATGTCATAATTGGGCAGCGTCGTGTGTCGGGACTGGGCATGGCCGGTGGGAACAGCCTTCAGTGAGGGCGCGTTCGTCGCGCCCGACTTGGTTAAAGGAAACAAAGAGGCGGCTGCTAAGGCGACGCCTAACAATCCTACGATCAATCTCTGACGCATTATTCTCATTCCTCCGTTTAGTGTTGGTTGAGGGTAAAGCAATAAATCGTACGGTGGCGCGGCTTCCCACGGGCGAAAGTTATCGAAGGACGCCTTGCGATTTTAACCGTTTGAAAAATTGCCCTAACGTTCTTGGTTTGGATGAACTGCCACACACATGCCCTGTCTTTGCGAGGATGACAGGAGCAGCGCAATACACTCGCCTCTGTTTTGGGCCGGACAGATTCAAAAAAGCTCTCTCAGTCGTTTGCCATCATGACTACTCTGGCTATCATGTTGGCCGTTTGGGGCATCGGCAACAGCGCCTCTGCTGCCTATCTTTATCGGGTAAGAGATTTTAGAATAGCAGATAAGGAGGTCTTGTTGCAAAAACCATTGCAATAAGGTGGTGTCCTAATTTGGATAAAGCAGGGAAGAGATAGTTTCAATCTCCTCCTCGTTCAGGTCGTTTGCGACCTTTCCTCCGGGCATCCGATAGGGTACAATCTCGCGTCTCATGGCGGGCAGCGCGAATGCTTGAAGCAGGTGCGCTGCCCGCACTGTGTGAGATAACGGCGAGCCGGTACACACGAGCGGGATTTTACGGTTTCGCCGCCGTTGCTTTAAGAGAAAAGCATTCCCCGCTGTTTTGATTTTAGATTTGGAATTAACTGCTATGTCCCTCCACGCGCTCGCCGCGATTATTCCGACGACCGAAGAGTTGATGAAGAACTATCTGAATGTCGTCGAGCAGACCTCCAGAAATATCAGCCCGCTGTATCGTCTGGACGCATTCGATTACACGATTCTGATTTTCTACTTCAGCATTCTCGGCATCCTTGCCATTTACGGCGGCTATCGCGTCAAGCAGGTCATAGACTTCTGGCGTTATCGCAAGCTCGTGCCCAAGCCGAAAGCGCTCTTTGCCGAAAACGAACTGCCGCGCATCACTGTGCAGTTGCCGCTCTTTAACGAGATGTATGTCGTCGAGCGTCTATTGAAATCCATCACGGAGATTGATTACCCGCGCGACCGTTTTGAGATACAGGTGCTTGACGATTCGACGGACGAAACGGTCAAGCTCGCACGCGCAACCGTCGAGGCTTATGCGCGAAAAGGGTTCGACATACACTACATACATCGCACAGACCGGACGGGCTTTAAGGCAGGGGCGTTGGAGAATGGCTTGAAGTCTGCCAAAGGCGAGCTGGTCGCCATCTTCGATGCGGACTTTGTGCCGAAGCCGGATTGTTTGCGTAAGCTGGTAGACTTTTTTACAGACCCACTGGTCGGCTGCGCGCAGATGCGCTGGTCGCACATCAACGGCAATTACAATCTATTGACACGCCTTCAGACCATCATGCTTGACGGCCACTTCGTCGTAGAGCAAACGGTCAGAAATCGCACTGGCGGCTTCTTTAACTTTAACGGGACGGCTGGCATCTGGCGGCGCAAGGCCATAGAGATGAGCGGCGGCTGGCAGCATGACACGTTGACAGAGGACACAGACCTGTCTTTCCGCGCGCAACTGATGGGCTGGCGTTTTGTTTACCTGCTGGACGAAGAAGCGCCTTCGGAAATTCCGGTTGAGATTAATGCTTTTAAGGCTCAGCAACGCCGCTGGGCCAAAGGCGTGATGCAGGTAGGCATCAAGCTCTATCGCCGCATCTGGGCTGCGCCCTTGCCCTTGCGTGTCAAGCTTGAGATGTTCTTTCGCCTGACGGGAAACATCAGCTATCCTTTGATGATCGTCGTCAGCTTTCTGCAATTCCCGTTGCTGCTCGTCCGATACAATCAGGGCTTTTATCACTTGATGGTGTTTGACGTGCCGCTCCTGTTTTTCTCGACTATCTCGGTCGTGCTTTTCTACGGAACGGGCGTGTGGTACTTAGACGAGAAGCGGACAAAGCGGCTCTTGCATTTGCCGCTGGTGATGGCTATCGGCATCGGCCTCGCTTTCTCGAACGCGCGTGCGGTCTTGGAAGCCATCGTCGGTTTCAAGACGGAGTTTGTGCGGACGCCGAAGTATCAGGTCGAAGAAGCGTCGGATGAAACATGGAAGCGCAAGAAGTATAAACGCAAGCGCGGTTGGCTGCCGCTGATCGAATTGAGCTTCGCGGTCTATTTCCTGCTCGCCATTCTCTATGCCGTGCGGTTCAGTTTGTGGGGAACGATTCCGTTTCTCTCGCTCTTCTGTTTCGGCTATGGTTATATGGGTTTGATGAGCATCTTGCAGGCCGGTGGCGCGCGTCGCTTGCAGAATCTATGGCGTCCGATAGCCGCAATCCGCCGCACCTGAGCGCCGGAAGCGCCAAACAAAATCAGCCACAGAGACACAGAGCCACAGAGGTCGGAGAGCAGGAAGAAACAGATAAAGTAGATGCTATATAAAATTCCATTGGTAATCTCCGTGTCTCCGTGTCTCTGTGGCTAAATCCGGGTTCTTCAAATAACACTTCTCCCCTGAACTAATTTTGTCGAAGGAGATAAGATGAAAAAAATACTCGCACTCTTAATCTGCCTCTGCGCGTTCTCGCCACTCGCGTTGAGCGCGACCGCGCAGGACGGAAAAGCTCAAGAGAAACCAGCGCAGGAAAAGAAGGAAGCGAAAAGTTACGACCTCTACGCCGGAGAGTATCAGGTCTCAGAGGGATTTATCCTGACCATCACACACGAGAACGGCAAATTGATGGGGCAGCCGACGGGCGACGAGAAAGTCGAGTTCAAGCCCGAAGAGGCAGCCGATCAATTCTTCTCATCCGCCGTCAATGCACGCCTCAAATTCGTGTGGGACGAAAAGAACACCATTGTGGTCGGGGTCATAGTCACGATTGGCGGCAAGGATTATCCGTCCAAGAGAATCAAATAACACACCCGCCGCAATAAAAAACTTATGAGTTGGCGTCAGTCCAACTCGGCTTTGTCATGGAATTTTGTCGGGTGGTCACAACGGCCTCACTCCCGCGCCAATCCAGAGAAACCAAAGCTTCCGTGCGTGCGTAAACATGCACGAAGGAGAATTATGCAGATAAAAAAACTGCTCGTTGTCGCGCTGTCTTTATGCCTCTTTGCCGCGCTGTCTTTCGGGCAAACGACAGGCGTTAAGTCTGCGGACAAATCGAATCAGACGCAAGCGTCTGCCGCCGCGGCAAAGGATGCCGGGCGCGCGGCGCAGGTTGATGCCTTGATGGCTGAATGGAGTAAGGGCGAGACGCCCGGCGCAGTCGTCCTCGTCGTGCAGGACGGGCGCGTCCTGCTCAAGAAGGGCTACGGCCTCGCCAACGTCGAGACCAAAGAGCCGATTCGCCACGACACGGTTTTCGATCTGGCTTCCGTCTCCAAGCAGTTCACGTCTATGGCCGTCATGATGCTCGCGGAGCGCGGCAAGCTGAGTCTTGATGACCCGCTCTCAAAATTCTTCCCGGACTTTCCGGCCTACGCGCAGAAGATTACAGTCCGGCACATTCTCAATCACACAGCGGGCTTGCCCGACTACATGGAAATCCTGACGGCGAACGGCAAGATTGATAAGAACTGGAAAGCCGGAGGCTTTGAGCCGACCTCTGCCGATACTGTGAAGCTCTTAGCAGAGCAGAAAGAGTTGCGCTTTGCTCCCGGCGAGAAATGGGAGTACAGCAATTCAGGCTATGTCGTGCTGGGGCAGATCGTCGTCAAAGCGTCCGGTAAATCTTTAGCGCAGTTTTTGAAAGAAAATATTTTTCAGCCATTGGGCATGAACCACACGCTCGTCTCGGACGAGACGAGGCCGAAGATTAAGAATCGCGCGATCAGCTACGGGATGGAAGCAGGCAAGTACACGAATGTTGACTACACGCCCTTGAATCTCATTTATGGCGATGGCAACGTCAACACGACCATCGAAGATATGTATCTCTGGGATCAGGCTCTCTACACAGAGAAGCTGGTCAAGGCGGCGACGCTCAAACAGGCTTTCACTTCGGCCAAGCTCGCGAGCGGCAAGGAGACCGGGTACGGCTTCGGCTGGGGCATAGGCAAATACGGCGGTCTGGAAATGGTTGGTCATTCCGGTGGTTGGGCAGGCTTTAGAACCGACATCACGCGTTTTCCGCAGGAGCGTTTTACGGTCGTCGTGCTGTCAAACCTTGGCAGCTTCAGACCCGGCAGAATCTCCCAAAAAATTGTTGACATCTATTTGGGAGACAAGCTGACTTTCCCCGCTGCCGTCAAGGTTGACGCGGCAAGCCTGCAAAAATACGTCGGCAAATATGAATTGGCTCCGCAGTTTATCCTGACCGTCACGCTGGAAAACGACGCTTTGCACTTACAGGCGACAGGACAGGGAAAAAATAAGCTGGCCGCGAAGTCAGAAGCGGACTTTTATCTGGAAGCGGCAACTGAGATCAGCCTGACTTTCAACAAGAACGAGAAGGGCGAAGTCACCGGCCTGACCTTGCATCAAAACGGCGACCATCCGGCAAAGAAAATTGAATAGCTCATATTACGCAAGCTTCTTCTTTAGCCGCGCAAGCGGCTCAGAGAAGGTAGCCAGACGTGCAACGTCTGGAACAGCCGAACACAAATAACGATGGCGCGTTGAAGACGCGCTCAGAAAGGTCTGCCGTCAGTGCTATTGCGGGCGAGCGGGATTGAATACGATGCGCGATCTTGGTAGTTCTCTGCGCGCAACTT
>JACMLC010000759.1 GCA_014379795.1 Pyrinomonadaceae bacterium | reverse complement strand
GCGGAATCGCTCGCGATCAAAGCTGCTGATTGCCTGCGCGCGCAGAGGCATCATCCAGCCCGCAGCGATAAGCAGGCAGAGCGCAGCCGTCAGCAACGAAAAAGGCAGACGCAAGGCCAGTTTGGGGCAACTTCTAAACATTACTGGTAAATCTCCTTAAAAAGTGATTGTTATACGAGGGGGTTTTAAGTTTAATGAATATGCCGCAATGCTGGAAAGTCCAAGAGGCGCGGCATGGAGTAAAGATGTATATTAGCTTGAAGTCGTTGCCTCGAAAAACGCCTGCCTGTCAACAAATAAGGGCTTCGCTTGTCGCGGCGCGCGAGGCCATGTTACTTTGCACAGTTTGCTTGAGCGTGAAGTTTTCTTTCATCCACATATGTTTACCGCTCAAGCGCAGTTAAGCCCCTTTTTGCGGTGCAAATTTTGTTCATGTCCGAGACCACAGACAATTTGAAAGAGCGCGTGCGCGCCTTCTGGCAGGCGCATCCGTGCGGCACGAAATTCAGCGACGCCCCCATGGGGTCGCGCCTCTTTTTCGAGCGCGTCGAGGAGCATCGCTATAGCAAGGAATGGCACATTCCCGGCGCGGCGGATTTCGCGGGCGCGAAGGGTTTACGCGTGCTGGAAATCGGATGCGGCCTCGGCACGGACGGCGCGCAGTTCGCGCTTTCCGGCGCGGATTACACGGGCGTTGATCTGACCGAAGCGGCAATCGAGCTGGCGCAGAAACGCTTTGAGCTTTTTAACCTGCCGGGAACATTTCGCACTGCGGATGCCGAAAATCTGGATTTCGCGGACGCGTCTTTCGATCTTGTTTACTCGCACGGCGTCCTGCATCACACGCCCGACACAGAGCGCGCCGTGCGCGAAGTTCATCGCGTCTTAAAGCCCGGCGGTCGCGCCGTCATCATGCTCTATCACAGAGGCTCTTATAACTATCGCATCAACATCTCTCTCTTGAGACGCGCAGGCGCGCGACTGCTTAAATATGAAGCGGGATTAAAGCTTGTTAATAAGCTGACGGGCGAACCCGTCGAATCATTGCGCGAGCATGCGCGGCAGTTAAAGGCTGACGCTGACGGCTATCTCGCGCCCGGTGAATTTTTGAATCAGAACACGGACGGCGCGGGCAATCCGCTCGCGCGCGTTTACTCGCGCAAACAGGCGCGCGAGCTGTTCAAGGATTTCGCGCAAGTGGAAATCAAAACGCACTTTTTAAATAAACGCTGGCTGCCCGTTGTCGGCAAGATGCTCACGCGCGGGATGGAAACACGCCTCGCCGCGCGCTGGGGCTGGCATTTGTGGATTTACGCGACGAAGTAAGCAGTGTTCAGTTTTCGGTTTTCAGTTTTCAGCGTCGGAGCATCGTTCGTTGCTTGTGCGCTAACACTGAAAAGCTAAGACCAAAGACTAGCTGTTACTGAAAACTGAAAACTGAAAACCGAAAACTGAAAACTGTTTATGAAGAATATTCTGGTTACAGGTGGCGCGGGCTTTATCGGCTCGCATCTGGTTGACAGGCTTTTAAGTGAACGCGCGTGGCGCGTGACGGTCGTGGATGATTTCAATGATTTTTATGCGCCGCAGATGAAGCGCGCGAACGTTAGCTCTCACGTGGCTGATGCGGCGTACAAGCTTGTCGAAGCGGACATACGCGACCGCGCTGCGCTCGATAAAATTTTCGCCGGGACAAAGTTTGATTGCATCGTGCATCTGGCGGCGCGTGCGGGCGTGCGCCCGAGTTTGAGCGAGCCGCAGCTTTATGCTGAGACGAATATCAACGGCACTGTGAACTTGCTTGAGCTTGCGCGCGAACATGAGGTCAGGCAATTTGTTTTCGGCTCGTCTTCATCCGTCTACGGCATCAATGCCAAAGTCCCTTTCAGCGAGGAAGACGAGATACGCCAGCCCATCTCGCCTTATGCTGCGACGAAGGCGGCGGGCGAGCTTATCTGTCACACCTACTCGCACCTGTACGGCATACGCTGTGTGTGCCTGCGCTTCTTTACGGTCTACGGCGCGCGGCAGCGTCCAGACCTTGCGATTCACAAGTTCGCGCGCCTGATTGATGAAGGCCAAGCGATTCCGGTCTTCGGCGACGGCACGACGCGACGCGATTACACTTACATCGAAGACATCATACAAGGGGTGCGCGCAGCCGTTGATTACACTGCGAGCGATTACGAAGTTTTTAATTTAGGCGAATCGCGCACAGTCGAACTGCGCGAATTAATCGAGCTGCTGGAAAAAGAGCTGGACCAAAAAGCAGTCATTGACCGCCAGCCGATGCAGCCGGGCGATGTCCCGCAAACCTTCGCGGACATCACGAAAGCGCGACGCCTGCTCAACTACAATCCGCAGACGCAGATCGAAGACGGCATCCGCCGCTTCGTCGAATGGTTTCGTGGCGAATCAAAATAAATGTCAATCAAAAGTAGAATCTCTTTGCGTTCTTTGCGAGAAAACTTTGCGCTCTTTGCGTTTAAGAGGAAGTTTAAACGCAAAGGACGCAAAGAAGTAAGACGCAAAGAACGCAAAGAGAGAGCAGCTATCTTTCAAGCATCAACTTCCTTCTCAAACTTTTATTATTGATGAAGTGGCTGCTGGAAAACGTGTCGCCGGTGACGCGCAGGCGGATTTTCGTCCTGCTGCTCATAGTGCTGCTCGCTTTCGCAGTGCGCGCTCTGACGGCACGGTTTATCGGAGCGCATCTCAATGATGCAGGATGGTTTCCACATGGCATCTACGCGATCTTTGACCGGCAAGCGCAAGCGATTTTAGACGGCACGGCGAGCGCGTTTTGGATTGCTGACCCGTCGCAGACGGACGCGGCTGTGTACCCGCCGGGTTATCCTTTGTGGCTGGCTTTTGTTTACACGTTGCGCGGCGCGAGGTCTGCCGCAGTGGTGCAGACTGTGCAATGGATGCTGGATGCTTTGTCCGTGCTGCTCGTCGTCGGCATCGGCGTGACGGGTTACGGCTGGCGCGCGGGCTTGTGTGCCGGAGCGTTGGCGGCGTTGTCGCCCTTGCTGGCTTTGTACGGAGCGATGCCGCTGGCGGATTCTCCGACAAGCTGGCTGGTCTTGGGCGGTGTGTGGTTGCTGCTGCTGGCGGCGAAGCGAAAGAGTTGGCGTTGGGCTATCGGCGCGGGATTGCTGGTCGGCGCTTCGTGCTGGCTGCGTGCGAACGCGATGCTGCTGGTCGTGTGGTGGGCGCTGGCTCTGCTCTTGTTTGTGAGCGCGGGCTGGAAAGAGCGAGTTCGGTTGTCGGCGTGCGTTGCGCTCGGAGCAATGCTGCTGATCACGCCGATTGTCGTGCGTAACATCATCACGTTTCGCGCATTCGTGCCGACGGGCTTGGGCGTCGGGACAAATTTGTGGGAAGGCTTGGGCGAGACAGACCGCGCGGCTGAGTTCGGCGCGGTTTACGGCGACAGCCTCTTGACGGAAAAAGAGCGCGCAGAGATGGGAGTCGCGCCCGGAGAAAAATTTAATCTCTATTATCCGAACGGAGTCGAGCGCGACAGAGCGCGTGCGCGAAAAGCGATGGCTGTCATCAAGTCGAATCCCGTCTGGTATGCGGGCGTGATGGTGCGTCGCGCGGTGGGAGTTTTGAAATACGCGGGAGAGCCTTTGCCCTTTTATGGCAGCATGGGGATTAACGTGACGAGCAAAAAATGCCTGCCCGCGCATTTGCAGGGCGGCGTGCTCGCGTTTTTCGTCAACCTGCTCGGCATGATTCAGAGCGTGATGCGATACCTCGCGCTGCCGCTCATGCTGATAGGAATCGTCTTGGCCTTTCGCATGGACGCTCGGATGACCGGAATCATGCTGGCGACCGTTTTGTACTATTTGCTCGTCGGCTCGTTTATGCACACGGAGATTCGTTACGGGTTGCCGATGCAGGCCGTCTTGTTCGTCTTTGCCGGTCTGGCCGTCTCGCAACTTCCTGCGCTCGTGTCTAAATTTAAGAAGCAGAGAAAGCTTCAAGCCGAAGAGTTATGAAAGAGAAACTGTTACAGTATCTCATCTGTCCAGGCTGCGGCGGCGAGTTACGCCTGCATTCGGCAGGGCGTGGCGAGGGAGCTGAAGTCATGGAGGGCAAGCTGGATTGCGCTTCATGCGCGCGGCATTTTCCCGTTGTGCGCGGCGTCCCGCGTTTCGCAGACCTCGAAAAAGTTGAAGCCGACAAGGCCGCGACGGCTGAGAACTTCGGTTTCTCTTGGCAGCATTTCACGCAGCAGGACGAGCGATACGCAGAGCAATTTTTGGGCTGGCTCAAACCCGTCAAGCCGGAGTTTTTTAAAGATAAAGTCGTGCTCGAAGGCGGCTGCGGCAAAGGCCGCCACACGCAGCTTGCAGCGGGTTGGGGAGCGCGTGATGTCGTCGCTGTGGATTTGAGCGCGGCGGTCGAGGTCGCCTTTGCCGCGACGAGGCATCTGGAAAACGCGCATGTCATTCAAGCAGATCTGTATCATCTGCCGCTCAAACGCGCTTTCGATTACGCTTTTTCGGTCGGCGTGCTTCATCACCTGCCAGACCCGCGCGCAGGCTTTGTTTCGCTGGCTTCAAAAGTCAAAATGGGCGGGCACATTTCCGCATGGGTTTACGGCGCGGAAAATAATGAATGGATCACGCGCTTTGTGAATCCTTTGCGCGAGCGCGTGACGGCGCGCATCAACCCGCGCGCTTTGCTGCACCTGTCAAAACTGCCGACGGCGGCTCTGTATGCCGCGACAAAATTGGTCTACGGCCCTTTGAATCGCAGCGCGAGCGGCGAGAGGGTCGCGCGCAAGCTGTTCTACAATGATTACATGAACGCGATTTCCGATTTCGGCTGGCGCGAACAGCACACGATTGTCTTTGATCATCTGGTCGCGCCGACGGCCTTTTATATTTCGCGCGAAGAGTTTGAAGAATGGTGGCGCGGCATCAATGTCAGCGATGTGCAAATAACATGGCACAATAAGAATAGCTGGTGCGGCATGGGAAAAATCAATTAAAGAAGAATTCACAAGGATGGACAGGATAGACAGGATGGAGCATAAAGATTTTATTTTGAATTTCTGTATTTGAGTTTTCAAATCTTTAATCTGTAATTTTCTTTATCCTGTTTATCCTGTCCATCCCTGTTTGAATTAGTTTTATGAATCAATTACCGCAAGAGATGCAGCAGCACACCTACTCGATCATGTACGAGGTTGAGGGGACGCACTGGTGGTTTGCAGGGCGGCGGCGCATCCTTGAAAGCTTTCTTGAGCGCATTGTCGCGGAGCTTAAGGTGAAAGATAGGAGGCCGCGCATTCTCGATGTGGGCTGCGGGACGGGAGCCAACTTGGAGATGCTCGCGCGTTTTGGCGAAGCGGAGGGCGTGGATGTCTCTGAAGACGCGCTCGCTTTTTGTCAGGCGCGCGGGCTGAAGAGCGTGCGGCTCGGCGCGGCGGAAAAGCTGCCTTATGAAGACTCAACATTCGATATTGTGACCGCGCTCGATGTCGTAGAACACTTGGACGACGACGCGGCTGGACTCGCAGAGATGCGCCGCGTGCTCAAACCCGGCGGTTATGCCTTACTGTTCGTTCCGGCTTTCACTTTTCTGTGGGGCGTGCAGGATGACATCAGCCATCACCGCAGGCGTTACCGTTTGCCGCAACTCCTCGGCGCAGTGCGCGCAGCGGGCTTTGAGGTCGAGCGCGCGACTTACGCCAACATCACTTTCTTCATGCCAATCCTCCTGGGTCGCGCGCTGATGCGCGTCACGGGCATTCGTCCCGCATCGGAAAATAACATCACTGTGTCGAGCCTCAACGGCGTATTGGGTCGCATCTTCGGAGCAGAGAGCAAAGTCCTGAGCCGCATGAATTTCCCCTTCGGCGTCTCGGCTGTCTGCGTCGCGCG
>JACMLC010000009.1 GCA_014379795.1 Pyrinomonadaceae bacterium | reverse complement strand
TATTTTTCGTGGCTGTGGCCTTTGTTTGTCGCGATGGCGGCGGCTGCGATGCTGTTGGGCTTGCATGAATTCTGGATGCTGGCGAAGCGGCCTACGATCAAGCCGGATATGGCTATCGGGTTTATCGGAGCGGTGAGCCTGTTTGTGGGCTTCTGCTTTGACGCGCCGGGTAAGGACCCGCAGTTGTTATTGCTGACCTTGATCGTCTTTGTCATCGCTGTCTTAGCATTGGAGATGTTGAGGGGCGCGCCGTTCGATAAGATGCTGGCGTCTGCGGGAGCAACTGTGCTGGGAGCGCTTTATGTGGTCTTGCTCGGCGGGCATCTGGTTGCGGTGCGGATGCTGGATAACCAACGGCTGGCGGCGCATCTGCTCTTCTTTTTCTTTCTGGTCATCATGGGTTCTGACACGGGCGCGTACTACGCCGGGAGAACTTTCGGAAAGCATAAGCTCGCGCCAAAGGTGAGTCCGGGCAAGACCTGGGAGGGAGCCGTTGGCGGCATGCTGGCGAGCCTCTTGATGGCTGTGCTGGCGCATTACTGGTTTTTTCCCGAATTGAGTTTAAAGGCCGCTTTGCCTTTGGCGGCGGCGATGAATGTTCTTGGCGTCGTCGGGGATTTGACGGAGAGCGCGCTCAAGCGGGGCGCGGGCGCGAAAGACGCGGCGCAGATTTTGCCGGGTCATGGCGGGCTGCTGGATCGCCTCGATAGCTTGCTCTTCAACGCGCCGCTCATCTACTATTTCGCACGCGTTTATTTTCCCTGAGTCGCCGATTTCAAAAACAAGGCTTAGCCACAGAGGGCACAGAGATCACAGAGGGAAATAAATGAACTAAAGCCTGCGATAGTCTTTTTATCTCTGTGTTCTCTGTGCCCTCTGTGGCTGATTATGAAATTGATTCTTTAGAAATATGACGACGAAGAAGCTGGTCATAGTTATCGTTAGCGTGCTGGTCGCATTGGGCTTGCTGGTCGTGATTTTCGCGGGCGCGATTATCGGGCTGGCTTTTTACTCGATTGGCAAGAGCGAGGCCGCAGAGACCGCGAAGACTTTTCTCAAGAGCAACGAAAAGCTGAAGCAGGAAATCGGCAACGTCAAAGACTTCGGCATGTTCGTCACGGGCAGCGTCAACTCAAATAACACGGACGGCGAAGCGACGCTGCATTTGAAAGTCATAGGCGAACGGCGTACTGTCAACGCGACTGTGAGTCTGACGTACAAGAGCAATCGCGCGTGGCGCGTGACGGACGCATCGTTTGAGAATGATGCTGGCAAGAATGTAGAGCTGTTGGAGCAATACGAGCAGGGCGAGCCACCGCCGCCGTCGCCACCACCACGGGAACACGATCACTAGATGAAAACCAAAGGCATCAGCATTCTCGGCTCGACCGGGTCAATCGGGCGCAACAGCTTGCGCGTTATCGAAGGCTTGGGCGCGCAAGCGTTTCGCGTGGTCGCGCTTAGTGCGGGGCGGAACGTCAGGGAATTGTCCGAACAGGTAGCGCGGCATCATCCCGAAATCGTTTCCGTCGAATCCGAGAGTTGCGCCGAAGAATTGCGCGCGGAGTTAAAGCTGCGGAACGTAGAGCTGCCGCGCATCATGTGTGGCGAAGCGGGCCTTGTCGAAGCGGCGACGCACGAGTGGGCGGAAATCGTTATTAGCGGAACGGTCGGCGCGGTCGGATTCGTTCCGACCCTGCGCGCTCTCGAAGCAGGGAAGCGCGTCGCGCTTGCTAATAAAGAGACGCTGGTGATGGCCGGAGAGCTGATGACACGCGCGGCTCAAAAATCCGGCGCAGAGTTGATGCCGGTTGATTCGGAGCATAACGCGCTGCATCAATGCCTGCGCGGAGAGCAGCGCGCGGAAGTGCGGCGACTTATCCTGACGGCCTCCGGCGGGCCATTTCGCACGAGCAGCCACGCGGAGATGCAATCGGCGACGGTTGCCGAAGCCATGCGCCATCCGACCTGGAGCATGGGCGATAAGATCACGATTGATTGCGCGACGCTCATGAACAAGGGCTTGGAAGTCATCGAAGCCCGCTGGCTCTTTGGCTTTGACGCTGACCAGATTGACATCCTAGTCCATCCAGAATCCGTAGTTCACTCAATGATTGAATTGGTAGACGGCTCTGTCATCGCGCAGATGGGCGTCACAGACATGCGCCACGCGATCCAATATGCTCTGACCTATCCTGAGCGGCATCCGTGTGATTTGCCCACGCTCGATTTGACCAAGCTCAGCGCGCTCCATTTTGAAGCGCCGGACATGGAGCGTTTCCCGTGCATCGCTCTCGCGTATCGCGCGCTGCGCACAGGGGGCACGCTTCCGGCGGCGATGAATGCTGCTAACGAAGAAGCTGTCAGGGCTTTTCTGGACGAGCGCATCTCCCTGACGGATATTCCGCAGATCATCGAAGAGGTGATGAACGAGCATTCCGTGCGAGCGGTCGAAAGCCTTGACGTGGTGCTTGAGACTGACAAAGCGGCACGCGCGTTGACAAGAGAAAAAGTAGAAAGCAAAAGTCAAAAGAAGGATGCGATTAATGCGGTGGTCTGAACTTTAGGATTGTGAGATTGAGATTTCACGCAAAGACGCTAAGAGCAGAGGGTGTAGGGGATAGGGCGTAGGGTGTAGATAAAACGACTGTCTTGAGCTACACCCTACACCCTACACCCTACACCCTCGTTCGCTTCTGCCTTTTACCTTTTCACCTTTGCCCTGTAAACTGACGTGCGGCAACCCTGCGAGTGGGCGTTTGAGTCTAAAAGCGTGTGGGAATTATTGAAGGAAACGAGAGTTAGAGATACATGACTTATTTGATTGGCGGCCTCGCCTTTATCTTTATCTTGGGCGCAGCCGTAGTGATACATGAGTTCGGCCATTTTATCGTGGCGAAGCTGTTTAAGATTCGCGTCGAGACTTTCTCTGTCGGCTTCGGCCCGCGCATCTTCGGCAGGAAATGGGGCACGACGGATTATCGTCTCTCCGCGATTCCGCTCGGCGGTTACGTCAAGCTCGGCGGCGATGAATCGAATGCTCCGCTTGAAGGCGAAGGCGCGTCCGACATTCCGCTCGAAGAGCAGTTTAACCTGCGCCCGCGCTGGCAGAAATTCCTTGTCGCGGTGGCTGGCCCCGTGATGAACATCCTGACCGCGCTGACGATTCCGTTTTTCGGAGCGATGATACAGGGCGTGCCCGTCATGCCCGCGCCAATCGTGATGGTCGTCGCGGAAAACGGAGCGGGCGCGAAGGCCGGAATCAAACCCGGCGACCGCATCGTTTCCTTTGACGGCAAAGAAAATCCGACGTGGGAGCGCATCGTCAACGACGCGCTGATCTCGCCCGACCAACAAATCCCAATCATCGTCGAGCGGAACGGCGAGCGTCTGCCCTTAAACATCACGCCGACCATGCGCAAGGATGAGCGCGGCAATCAGCTTGGCAGTCTCGGTCTTGAGCCGGACACTTGAGCCATGCCCGTCATCGTCGGCATGGTCGAGCCGAACACGCCCGCGTCTGAGGCAGGGATTCAGCCGGGCGACCGCATCAT
>JACMLC010000758.1 GCA_014379795.1 Pyrinomonadaceae bacterium | reverse complement strand
CCGATGCCCGTCGTGACCAGATAAGCGATGGTCAGCAGGAGCACCTGCGCCAGCGCAAACGAGATGGCAAACCCGATAAACCAGCCGAGCGGAGTCCTGCGCTTCAAGGCCAGCGAGCTGATCTTGTCCGTGACCGAAGCGAAGGTATGTCCCGGCTCAATCACCGGAGCGGTCAGGTGCATACCCTCGTCATCATGTGGCTCATCTACCTTTGACATGTTCCTGTTTAAGCCTTCTCTTTTTCGATCTCCGGGTTCGGATTACGCAAAGACGCTAAGTAGGTCGTGCGCGGCTGCGTGTTCAATTCTTCGAGCAGCGAATAGTTGCGCTGCTGTTTTTTCAATTTATGCACGCGGCTGTTCGGGTCGTTGATGTCGCCAAAGACGATTGCTTCGGCGGGACAGACGGCCTGACAGGCGGTCACAATCTCGCCGTCGCGCACCTTTCGCCCGTCCTTCTCGGATTCGATCTTGGCGTTTTGAATGCGCTGGACGCAGTAGGTGCATTTCTCCATCACGCCGCGCGAGCGCACAGTGACTTCAGGGTTGCGCATCAGCTTGTAGGTCGGCGTGTTCCAATCCTGATAGAGCAGGAAGTTAAAACGCCTGACCTTGTACGGGCAGTTGTTTGAGCAGTAGCGAGTGCCTACACAACGGTTGTAAACCATGTCGTTCAAGCCTTCGGAGCTGTGAACGGTGGCATGCACGGGACAGACAGGCTCGCACGGCGCATTCTCGCAGTGCATACACGGAACGGGCATGAAGTTCATGCCTTCGGGATTGTTCTCGTCCTTGCCTTTGAAGTAAGTATCAATCCGCAGCCAGTGCATCTCGCGGCTGCGCTCGACCTGCGCTTTGCCGACGATGGGAATGTTGTTCTCGGACTGGCAGGCGACGACGCACGCGCTGCAACCGACGCAGGAGCTGATGTCAATCGCCATTCCCCACTTGTATTCTTTGTATTCGAATTCCGGGTACATCGAGAGGTCTTTGAGTTCCTGCTCGTGCTTCTGCTTCTCCTCCCGGTGCTTCTCATCGGATTCATTCAAGTAATCAACCAGCTTCTTCTCGCGTATGATGTCGCGGTCATCCACGATGGTGAAATGAAGCTGCGTCGTGGCGAGCTGATACCGCTCGCCGGTCTTGGTAATCTCAAGACCGCTGCCAGACCAGAGCGCATTCGAGGTGCGAATCTCGTAAGCATTAAAGCCAGCATCATTGCCGACACGCCCCGCGCGCCTGCGCCCGTAGCCGAGATGCACTGTCACCACATTGTCCGGTTGTCCGGGCATAACCCAGACGGGGACGGGCTTGCTCGTCTGATTTCCGCCGAGCTTGAGCGTGACCGTGTCTACAAAAATGTTGCCGCCCTTGGACCCGATGTCTTTAACGAGGCCGAGCCTTTGCGCCGTGTTCGGGCTAACCAGCGCAGCGTTGTCCCAGGTGAGTTTCGTTATCGGCTTCGGCAGCTCTTGCAGCCAGCCGTTATTCGAAAAGCGGCCATCATAAATGGTCGGGTCTGTGCGAAAGATGATTTCTATCTGGTTTGGGGACGGGGGCTGGGGGCTGGGGGCTGGCGTTCCGCTTCCCGCGTTCTTGGCCCAATCACCTTTGACAGACAATCCGGTGCGCGGCTGGAAAGCCGTGTTGGGAATCAAGCCGTCATGCAATACCTTGCGCCACGCCGCTTCAAAATCCTGCGTTGGTGCAGCAGGTGGAGCAGCCGCCGTTGAAGCTTGCGCGGCAGGAGAAGCGGCGGGCGACGATGCCGCCTGAGCCGCAGGCGCGGGCGAGCTTTGCGCGGAAGTTGTTCGAGAAGATTGTGCGGCGGGCGAAGCCGAAGCCTGCGCGCCCGCTTGAGACGTTTGCCCTTGTCCGTCCCCCGTCCCCTGCCCAACGGCTCCCATCCTTTGCCCCTGCCAGTAAGCGCGCACGATGTCATAGCCCGTGCGATCCGTCGCGGTCGAGAAGGCCGCCAAAAATTCATGCGCCGACTTGCTCTTGTAGAGCGGCTCAATCAACGGTTGCACGATTGAGACCGTGCCGTCGTTCGAGCGCGCATCGCTCCAAGCTTCGAGGTAATGCGATTCGGGAATGTGCCAGTGGCAAAGCTCTGAAGTCTCGTCTTTATAAAGGCTCAGGTGAACGCGCAGCTTAACTTTATCGAGCCGCGCTTTATCGAATCGCAAATCTGCCGGAGCGTTATAGACCGGATTGCCGCCGACCATCACCAGCATCTCGACGCGACCGGCATCCATGTCCGCAACCAGCTCGCGCAATCCCGCGATCTGATCTTTTGATTCGAACTCGACCGGGTCTGTGTAGAAAATTGTCTGGCCCACATTTCCCAGCGTCTCGTTCATCGCGTGCGCTAAGGCATGTACGGCTGGGGATTGCTCGTCGCCCGCGACGACGATGCACTTGCCGCGATTGGCTTGCAGGTCGCGCGCGAGGGCTGCGATCCAGTTTGCATGAGCAGTGTAGGCGGGCGCGCTACTACTGCCGCCCGTGTTTGCGCCGAGCGCGGTGGCGACGGCGCGCGCAAAAGGTTCTATCTCGCTCGGGCGCAAGGAGAGCCTGTGGTCTGCTTTCGCGCCGGTCAACGTCGGCGTGCTTTCCACCATGTAGAGCCGGTTCATCGCCGTCTTGCCTTCATCCACGCGCCGCTTCGCGATAAAGTCGCGGACATGGCGCACCACGCCCGCCCCGCATGTCAGAAAGTCCGCATCGAGCGAAAGGACTCTCTCTGCCAGCTCAAAGCGATAGAGCGTGTTGACAGCCTGCCCGAACGCCATCTCCGCTCCGGCTCGCGCGTTGTGCCGCGCCGCAGGCTCGTACTGATACCACTTGGCCGACGGGTATTCCGCCAGAATTCCTCTTATCTGATTGCCAAGCGTCGGCGAAGTCACGGTCTCTGTCAGAATTCTAAGACCTGCGCCCTGCTTGCCCTTCTGCTCATCGAGGGCCTGCCGTATGTCCTTCAGAAAAGTCGTCCAGGGACGTTCGGTCTCACGATAGTACGGAGACTGCGAGCGATCCGGATCGTAGAGCGTCAGCAGCGATGCTTGCGCAAAGAGGTCTGTCGCGCCGAGGCTGGCCGGATGATCCGGGTTGCCTTCAAGCTTGGTCGGTCGGCCTTCGTTGCTTTTCGCCAGCAGCCCGGTCGCGATGCCGCCAAGGGTAAAGGCCGTCGCAAAAAACAGCGGCTTACCGGGCACAAACTCTTCGGGCTGTGTCACGTAAGGCACGATTGATTCGGGCGGCTGGTACACGCAGCCGCTCAAGCCTGCCAGAGCCAGCGAGGCTCCCATCAATTTGAGAAAGGTGCGTCGCTCGACGGGGTCATCCCATTCCTCTGCGTGCTGCGGATATTCGCGCTCGACGAATTCACGGAACTCATCCGTGCCTGAAAACTCTTCAAGGCTGCGCCAGTATTCTTTGCCCTGTCTAGACAACACGCGGTCGCGTATCAGAGCGAAGTTGATGTGACGATCTTTACTTGGCATCTACAAGCATCCTTAACCAAAACTTACCTGTGACAGGTCGAGCAACTGGTCATCGTTCTCTCATCCAGAATCTTGTATTCCTGCTTCCAACGCCGCGCTTCCGCCAGCTCGCTTTCCGACTTGTTCTGCAAGCGCCACTTCATGTTGTAAATTTCTTCTTTGGGCCTGATAAATTTTTCCGGCTCGCGGTGGCATTCCAGACACCATTCCATTTGCAGCGACGACGCCTGATACATCAAAGGCATCTCGTCCACCTGCCCGTGACAACTGGCGCAGCCGACGCCTTTTGCCACATGTATGCTGTGATTGAAATAAACGTAGTCCGGCAAGTCATGCACGCGCGTCCATTCGATAGGCGTCTTGTTTTTCCAGCTCTCGCGCACAGGCTCTAAATAAGGGCTGTCCGCCCAGATTTGCGAGTGGCAATTCATACACGTCTGCGTCGAAGGCATCCCGGCTGAACTCGATGTCTCGACCGAAGTGTGGCAGTAGCGACAGTCTATCCCGTCAT
>JACMLC010000082.1 GCA_014379795.1 Pyrinomonadaceae bacterium | reverse complement strand
TCTGCGTAGCGCACATGCTCTGCGGCGACTGCGGCGCGTCCGGCCTCTGCGCGAAAGCGGCGGCGCAGGAAGCTCTGAAAGAGCGGGTGCAGGCGATATTCTTCGCCGCGCCCGTCGCTCGCGATGGTCAGAAAAACGTTGCGCCGCACGAGCGCGGGCAAAGCGGAAGCGCAGTGCATCTCTGGATACAAACGCCCGCAAGTGTCTATCTCAATGCGCTCTAAAAGAGAGACGCGCAGGAGCAGTTGCTGGACTTCAATTGCTTCGTCCGCGAAAACTTCTTCCGCAAAGTAGTCGAAGATGTCGCGCTCGGATTGTCTGAGGACTTCGCTCAGGTTGAGCGATTCGGCCTCACGGTCGTGCGCCAGAGCCTGCCGCTGCGCCACTTGACGGACAAGCTGGAGGGCGGTAATCCAGCCGTGCGTCCGCTCGCGGTACTCGGATAATTGCTCTGCGGTCAGCTCAAGATCAAACACCTGCCGGAAAAGCTCGCGCGTCTCTTCATCTGTAAACAACAGCTCGGCGCGGTCAACGATTGAGAGCGAGGCTTGCGAGCGCAGCCGTGCGAGCGCGAGCGGCGGCACATCGCGCGAGATGATGATGACGTGCAACACGTCCGGCAAATAGGCGAGCAGGCGGTCAACCACGCGATGCACAAGGGTCTCCGTGCCAAGATGGTGATAGTCATCCAGGACCAGAATCATCTGCTGCTCGACCCGTTCCAAAACTTCGTTGAGCAGCACATCAACTGCGCGCTCAGGCTGCCGCGCCAGCTCGTTGGCGGATTCCTGCAAGTAAGAGAACATCACTTCGCCGAAACCGGGCACGGACTGCTTGATGCCATACGTGATGTAGCCGAGAAAGACGGAAGGGTCTGCGTCCGTGTGATCGAGCTGATACCAGACGGATTGGCGCGCGTGCTGGCGCACGAAATCGGCGACCAACGTGGTCTTGCCCGAACCGGCGTTGGCCGTTACTAAAGTGACAGGATGAGCCAGATTCGCCAGCAGCCTTTCCGTCAGGCGCGGGCGCGTGAGCAATTCAGGCGCAGGACGAGGCGGCAGCAGCTTGGTGCGCAAAAAGAAAGCAGGACGCGGCGCGCGAGTCTGTGCGGCAGCCGAAGAAGTCTCAATAGCAGCTTCTTCATCTACCTTTTCATCGGGCGCAGCCGGAACTGCGTTATGGCTTTGTGAACTGGGTGCCATCGGCAGAAGCGTCTCTGAATTTTTGGGCGGCCTAAGTGGACGAAGATTAACACGAGCAAGCAAGTAGGACGAAGGGAGAAGCGCGAAGGTTAGAAGACGAGCCTCAAACGGCTTTGAATTTCAGATCAATTTTATTTCAGTCACGCCCGCGAGGCGTCTCTAACTTTTCTCCCTTCCGCTTCCTTGCTCTTTCGTCCTTAAAAAACGTAACCGTGTAGCTGTTGCACGACGCGCAACCCCCTGCGCTGGGCGTTGCGCGATTCTTTATTAGCGGCCTGCGGCGTGGCGACCAGCAGATGCGCCATCGCATCGAGGGCGGCAGCGCGCCCGCGTGTTTGCTTGTGCGCAGCACCGGCCTGCGCGCCTGTCAGTTTGTAGCTGGCAAAAAGCTCCTTCGCCTCATCTTTCGAGAAAGCGAGCATCGGCTCGTCTATCACACACAGCGTTTGCTTCGAGCGCATGCGCCAGAGCGGAGCAGGCGGCAAACTGCGTCCCGTTATCATCATGTGCGCTTCGGCTGGCAGGAGCGGCAGCAAACGGCGAAAGAACGGCACGACCCAATCCGCATCATACACCAGATGCAAGTCGTCTATCACAATCAGGAGCGGTTCGCTGCCGCTCTCTAAAAGCTCGTAAATAAAAGATTCGGCCAGCAAAGGGATGTCTTCAATTGTGGAAGTTTCGACGAGGCTCATAATCCTCTCAGCCGCAAAGTCGGGACGCTGTGCGCGCACGCTCTCGACCAGATATTGAAAAAAGACGCGGCGGTCGCTGTCCGTAGCATCCACTTTATACCAAGCGATGCGCCGCCCGCAGCGCTGTGCGAAATCAGCCGCCAGCAGCGTTTTACCAGTCCCCGCGCGACCGTTGATGATGGTCGAAGTGCATGAGTTCAAGGATAAACGCAGCTCGTCCGACAGGCGCGGGCGCGAAATGCGCGGCGTTTCAGAGGGAATCTTGATTTTATCGAGGATCAGTTGCATGCTTTTGAGTTCCTTAACCAGCTTTAATTTCGGTTGTGAGCCTAAGAGGATCATGCCAGCGCTCTCCTCAGAAAGTCCTTACACCTTAAGAATCAACAACTTCCGCCATCCGTGTGCGGAGGGTCACACCCGCCCCGAATGACTTATGGATTATCTCTAAGAACGGTTGAGGAATTCTTGAGGCCGGATAAAAGGTAAAAGTAAAAAGGTAAAAGGCAAAAGGAAGGCTCAAAGCATTCCCCGAATGACTTATGGATTATCTCTAAGAACGGTTGAGGAATTCTTGAGGCCGGATAAAAGGTAAAAG
>JACMLC010000757.1 GCA_014379795.1 Pyrinomonadaceae bacterium | reverse complement strand
GATGGAGCAAACGCAAAAGCGCGGCTCTTCCGGTGGGGATCAGGAACAGGCGGACAAAAGAGGCTGAGCGGCGCTCAATACCGGCCAGCTTTTGCCTCTCTCGCTTGATCTTTAAGCACTCACTCGACGGTCGCTTCACGCGCGGCGCGCGGCGTTGCAATCGAACTGCGTTAAACCCTTTGCTCGCTCAACTCTCAAGCTGCTGGCTGTTGAGATAATAGTAAATCCCCTTCTGCTCCATCAGGGTGTAGTGTGTGCCGGTCTCACGAATCGTCCCGCGATCCATGACGATAATCAGGTCTGCGTTGCGCACGGTGCTCAGGCGATGCGCGATGATAAAGGTCGTGCGGTCTTTCAGGATTTGGTCAAGGTTCTGCTGGATGGCGCGCTCCGATTCGGTATCGAGCGCGCTGGTCGCCTCGTCGAAAATCAGAATGCGCGGTTTCTTAAACAGCGCACGGGCGATGGCGATGCGCTGCTTTTGCCCGCCCGACAAACTCTGCCCGCGCTCGCCGATTTTGGTTTCGTAGCCGAGCGGCAATTCCGAGATGAACTCGTGCGCGCCCGCCAGCATCGCCGCGCCGACGACCTGCTCAAGCGGCGCGTCCGGGTCGCCGAACGCGATGTTCTCCCGAATCGTGCCGCTGAAGAGAAAGACATCCTGCGGGACAACCCCTATCTGCGCGCGCAGCGAGTTGATAGAGACTTGCCGCAAATCGTAGCCGTCAACAAAGATGCGTCCCTCGTTCGGTTGGTGCAGCCGCAAAAGCATGTTGGCAAAAGTTGATTTGCCGGAGCCGCTGCGCCCGACGAGCGCGACCGTCTGGCCGGGCAGGATTTCGAGATTGATATTAGCCAGCGCGTTCTTATCGGCGCGCGTCGGGTAGCGGAAGGTCACGTTATCAAACTTGATGTGGCCGCGTATGCGCGGCATGTTGATAAGCGCCTGCTTCGCGGGGTCTTCTTCGGGCTTGGCGTCGAACACGTCGTTGAGCCGCTCGAACGCGATATTGATCTCCTGAAACTCGCGCCACAAATCAACGAGGCTCAAGATAGGGCGCGTGATACTGCCAACCAGCACGTTGAAGGCGATGAGCTGGCCGACGGACAGCTCGCCGTTAATCACCAGCCGCGCGCCGTACCAGAACAGAAAGATGATGTTGAGCGTCTGAAGCAAATTGCCGACAGAGATGGTCGCCATCCCTGAGAGCGCGCTGCGGAATTGCACGTTGAGCGATTTGACGATCAAGCCTTCCAGTTTCCAACGGATGCTCCTTTCAGACGCCGTCGCCTTGACCGTCCCGACGCCTGACACGGATTCCACCATCTGCGAATCGGCCTCGGCTGATTTCTCGAAGGCTTCGCGGTATTGTCGCTTGAAGATCGGCGTCACGATCACCGTCAGGATCACGTAACCGGGAATGAAGGCGAGCGCCAGCAGCGTGAGCTTCACGTTGTAATAGAACATCAACGCCAGATAAACGAAGACCATCAGGCAATCCAGCATCACGCTGAGCGCGCGTCCCGTCAGAAAATCGCGGATGCGCGCGTTCTCGTTAAAGCGTTTGAGAATGTCGCCGACCTTGCGCTCCTCAAAATAGCGCATCGGCAAACTCAATATGTGGCGATAAAAATCAACCACCATCTGCATGTCTATCCGCCGCGTGGTGTGTACGAGCAGGTAATAGCGCAATGCCGTCGTCGCCGTCTGAAAAACGGCGATGAGCAGCATTCCTATCAACAGCACGTTGAGCATCGAAGTGTTCTTGTGCACCAAGACCTTGTCCACGATGACCTGTGTGAAGATCGGCGTCGCAAGTCCGAACAGTTGCAGCAGGAGCGAGGCGAAGAAGATTTCAAAGAGCAGCGCACGATACGGCTTGAGCATCGGCAGAAAGCGCCCGTAGGTGGTCTTGGACTCTTCGACGCTTTCGATTTTCTCAGTCGGGTTGAGCAGGAGCAGGTAGTCAGTCCAGCCTTTTTCAAACTCCTCGCGCTCAAGCTTGCGCAAGCCGATGGCCGGATCGGCGACGACGACTCGCGTCTCAGTCGCTTCATAAAGGACTATGTAGTGAAAGCCTTCCCAGTGAGCGATGGCCGGGAGGTCTATTTTCAGCAGATGCTCGTAAGAGGCGCGGATGCCGCGCGTGTGAAAGCCGAGAGTCTCCGCCGCTTCGGCGACGCTGTGCAAGGTCGCGCCTTCGCGGCTCACGTTCGCCAGATCGCGCAGGCGATTGATGCTGACGTGCTTGCCGTAGTAGCGCAAGATCATCGAGAGACAGGCCGCGCCGCAGTCCGTCTCCGACAATTGCAACAGCGCGGGATAACGGCGGGCGCGGCGAGCTTCATAAGTTGACGCTTCGGGCGTTGGCGCGTCGGGCAGCTCTCCCGTCGCCGGAGGCGCAAGGGGCGCAACGCTTTTATCTTCGCTGACGGCCTCCCGGCTGTAGCCTGATGCCACGGAGACAATCGCATCCTTGAATTTCGGCGAAACGGCAACGATCCGGTCAAACGCGCTCTTCTCCAAACGAAAGACCGAAGCGGCTTCGGCGGCGATGATGCTGGCGGCGCGCGTTTGCCCGGTCAAGAGCGCCAGCTCGCCGAAAGAGTCACCGGCATTCAGCAGGTTAAGCGCCTTGCCGCCCGTGCTCTCCTTCATGACCTGCGCGCTCCCACTCCGCAGGATGTAGAAGGCGTCACCCACCTCGCCTTCGCGAATAATGGCCTCACCCGCGGCGTAGTTTTTGATCTCCATCGAGCCGAGCAGGTCGCGTATCTCCTGTGGCGCAAGCGCCGCGAAGACCGTGCAGAGCTTGAGAAAATTGCGGATGGAAATCTCTGAGATGTATTTGTCGAAATACTCCTGCAGGTCTGGATGCGCGCCGAGCAGAGATTCGAAGTCCTCTTTTTTCAAGCGCAGGAGCGCGAGGTCGCTGGCCGCGCGGACGGTAAAACGGCGTGGTCTGCGAGCGAGCAACCCCTGTTCGCCGAAAGAATTCCCGCGCGCGAGCGTGCCGACCGTTACCTCTTCGCCCGTGCCGTTGATGGCGATGACGCGCGCCCGACCCGCGTAGATGACGTAGAACGCATCCGCGTCGTCTCCGGCGCGAACGACGGCTTGGCCTAAAGTGTAATGGATCAGCTCAAAGCGTTCGCCGAAACGCTCTAATTCGTCATCCGAGAGAATGGCGAAAGCGGTGGTTCCCTTAAGCAGTCCCTTGATTTCGCTAGATTCCATCGAGATGGTCGTCTCCTGCGCTTTGATGAAAGGAACGGGTAACGATGTACTTCTCAGTAGGTCAAGCGGCGCGCGTCACAAATGACTGTCAGTCGTATAAACGCGATGACTGCGGGCTTCGGCAGAAACTGTGGAGCAGGGAAAATACGGTCAAGCTACTGTCAAGAGACTTGACCTCTGCCGTTGCTGTGTCGATCAGTATAAAGCGTTTGGCTTACTCTCATCTATGACGGCATGCTGTGCGGCCTTCGCTTTGATGAAAGCTCAGGCGATGGGCTGCGCGGCAAGTGTAACCGATTAAAGCAAGGTTTTGTAGACAAACTTCCTGAGTTTTGGTCTCAGGTTTGATATAAATCAGGCGGTTGATTATACTTCGTCTGTTAAATGTACAGCAGTCGAGTTTCATAAGAGTTGAAATTTCCCCCGTGACAATCTCCTCGCCAAACGAAGTGACGCAGTTGCTCAAGAAGTTGACGGAGGGCAACCGCAATGTGCTGGATGAGCTTTTGCCGCTCATCTATGACGAGCTGCGCCGTGTGGCGGCGGGTTATTTGCGCCGCGAACGTTCAGGGCACACGCTGCAAACCACGGCCTTAGTCCATGAAGCTTACCTGCGGCTCGTAGACCAGACACAGGTTCAGTGGCAGAACCGCGCGCACTTTTTCGGCGTCGCCGCGCAGATGATGCGCCGGATTCTGGTGGATCACGCGCGCAGCCACAATGCGGAAAAGCGCGGCGACGGATTTCATATTATTTCCCTTGACGACAACATAGACGTGTCGGGCGAGCGCGCGACGGAGTTGGTCGCGCTCGACGACGCGCTCAAAGCTTTGGCTGATATTGACGAGCAGAAAAGCCGCATCGTCGAATTGAGATTTTTCGGCGGCCTTTCGGTCGAAGAGACGGCGGAAGTTTTAGGCGTCAGCGCCCCCACCGTCAAGCGCCAGTGGCGCATGGCGAAGGCTTGGCTTTACGGACAAGTCCAAAATCAGTGATAAGTGATGAGTGATAAGTGATAAGAAAAAGCCTTTTTCTTATCTTATCACTTATCACTCATCACTTATCACTCATTGAGTTATGACCCCCGAACGTTGGAAGCTAGTTGAGGAAATTTTTCAGACCGCGCTTGACCTCGCGCCCGATGAGCGTGAGGGTTATCTCTCCGAAGCCAGCGCGCGCGATGACAGTTTGCGCTCGGAAGTCGAAGCCCTCATCGCGCAGTATGAAGAGGCCGGTGAATTTATCGAAGAACCGGCTCTCGCCGCCAATCCCTTTCCTTCGGGCATTACCACTCTCGTAGACAATCCAGACCCTTCGGATTCGGATGACCCGATGGCCGGGCAGCGGCTCGGAGCCTATGCCATCGTGCGCGAGATCGGGCGCGGCGGGATGGGCGCGGTTTACTTGGCCGCGCGCGCCGACAGCGAATTTCAAAAGCAGGTTGCCATCAAGCTGGTTAAGCGCGGGATGGACACGGATTTTATCCTGCGCCGCTTTCGCAACGAGCGGCAGATTCTGGCGACGCTCGATCATCCGAACATCGGGCGGCTGCTCGACGGTGGGACGACCGAGGACGGGCGGCCTTATTTCGTGATGGAGTACATAGAGGGACAGCCGCTCCATTACTATTGCGATACGAAGCGGCTGGGCATCACAGAGCGGCTGGAGCTTTTCTCGCAGGTGTGCAGCGCAGTGCATTACGCGCACAAAAATTTTGTCATCCATCGCGACATCAAGCCCTCGAACATTCTCGTCACCGCCGAAGGCGCACCGAAGCTTTTGGACTTTGGCATCGCCAAGCTGCTCAATACGGAGATGGCTTTCGACACCGCCGCGCAGACCGCGACGGCGATGCGCCTGATGACGCCCGAATACGCCAGCCCCGAACAGACGCGCGGCGAGCCTGTCACGCGCGCGACGGATGTTTACTCTTTGGGCGTGCTGCTCTACGAGACCCTCACGGGGCATCGTCCTTACAGGCTGCATCATCGCGCGCCGCATGAAATCACGCGCGTCATCTGCGAAGAGATGCCTGTCAATCCGAGCGTCGCCGTCTCGCACCCGGACGGCCTGCTCTGGTCTACGCCGCCCAGAGACGGAATGACCGCGCTCGATTTTATGTGCGAGAGCCGCGGGACGACGATTGAGTCGCTGCGCCGCGAGCTGGAAGGCAACCTCGACAACATCATTATGAAGACGCTGTACAAAGAGCCGCAGCGTCGTTATCAATCGGTCGAGCGACTGCGCGAAGACATCATTCAACACCTGAGAGGCAACCCCGTCTCCGCGCCGTCTTATTTTCCGGTCGCAGCTCCACAGACAAAGCCAGTGACCGCAGAGCCAAACATCGGCGAGAAATCAATCGCTATCCTGCCGCTCAAGATGCTCAATCCAATGAAAGCGGATGACACGGGCGACGATTATCTGGGTGTCGGGCTGGCGGATGCACTGATTACGCGGCTCTCGAACGTGCGTCGTTTTATCGTCCGCCCGACCAGCAGCGTCCTGCGCTACAGCGACGGGGAGACAGACCCGTTCGTCGCCGGTCAGGAAATCGGCGTTGATTACATCGTGGACGGCAACATCCGGCGCATCGGCGAAGTCTTGCGCGTGACCGTGCAGCTTTTGAGCGTCAGCGACAATTCGACGCAATGGGCTGGACGGTTCGATGAGAAGATCACGGATGTGCTTCAGCTTGAAGACGCCATCTCGGAACAGATTGCCAGCGCGCTCGTCCCGCAACTGACGGGCGACGAGCGCGAGCAGCTTGCCAAACGCGGCACGAATAACGCCGAAGCATACGAAGCCTACCTGCGCGGGCGTTATCACTGGAACACGCCGAACGAAGCGAACCTCGTCAAGGCCATTGCCTTTTATACTCGCGCGGTTACGCTCGACCCGAACTATGCTCTGGCCTATGCCGGAATCGCAGATTATTACAACATGCTCGGCGTCTATGGCGTGATGTCCTTTGCGGAGGTCGCGCCCAAGGCCAAAGACGCCGCGCTCAGATCGGTCGCGCTCGATGACACGCTCGCTCCGGGATATGCTGCGCTCGGTTTTGCGGCACTGATGCACGACTTTGACTGGGAGGCTGCGGAAGAACACTTGCGCCGCTCGATGGCGCTCAATCCCAACTATGCCCTTGGGCGTCTGTGGTACGGCTACTTCTTCGCGATGGCAGGACGCGCCGAAGAGGCGCTCGACAACGCACGCCGCTCGCTGGAGCTAGACCCGTCCACGCCGATGATTCAGAACACGGCGATCTGGGTCTTCTACTTGTTAGGGCTTTACGATGAAGCCATCGAGATGGCGAGCCGTGTTGCAACCAATGATCCGCAGTACGGGCTTTCCTACGTCATCCTCTGTCTCGTGTTGTTGGAGACGGGCAGGTATCAGGAAGCGATCGAGGCAGCGCACAATGCCGTCGAGGTTTTGGGGAGAATCCCATACACTCTGACCCGTTTGGCGTCCGCCTACGCCGCCG
>JACMLC010000756.1 GCA_014379795.1 Pyrinomonadaceae bacterium | reverse complement strand
GAAATTTATAATTTGAAACTGTCTGCGGAGCTGCTTGTCTTGAGCGCGTGCCAGACCGGTCTTGGCAAAGAGATCAAGGGCGAAGGATTAATCGGGCTAACGCGCGGCTTTATGTATGCCGGATCACAGCGTGTGGCGGCGAGCCTCTGGAAAGTGGATGACGCAGCGACCGCAGAATTGATGGCTCGTTTTTACAGAGGCATGCTCAAAGAAGGCCACACGCCCGCCGCAGCCCTGCGCACCGCACAGGTCGAGATGTGGCAACAAAAACAATGGCGCGCCCCCTACTACTGGGCGGCCTTTGTCCTGCAAGGCGAATGGAAATGACCAGAGCAGGCCGGGTGGGACTTCACACGATTATTGGCAGATTTTCAAGGATGCCATCTTCTCAAAATAGGCGTAAATTTGCATTTCCTCGTTGGGCAATTTAACGCAATAAGTGGCACTCAGTCCGGGTTTAAAGCGATTAATGGCTGCTGGTACATGAAATTCTTATTTTGGCAAAACTAAATACAGCCATTAACATGCTTTCAAAATCTCAGACAGTCTCTTTTTGAGACTGTTATTAACTTCGATGGATGATCACCTCATGGCTAGAAAACGCAAGTCAACCTCTAACTTATCCCCAACCGTGAAGAAGAGGCTGCGTCAGGCTTGGCGCGACCATAAATTAGTGCTGTTTCTCGGTGCGGGGGTCTCCCAACCTTATGGGCTTCCGATGTGGAGCGATCTGGTCTTGACGTTACTTGTCGATGAATACCCCGAACAATTCAAGTCACTCTGGGCACACTATCGCAGACCGTTTGGTTCGTGGTTGTCTGAAACATACGGCCTCACGCCAATGATGCTGGCGCGCCTATCACAGTGGAAATTCCAAAGCAAGGGACGTGGCTGTTCTTTTCCAGAATATCTGCGAGACATGCTGTATCAAGACCCCAAGCCACAGCCTAAAGGAGCTACTGCGCTTAAGGCTGTGGCTAAGCTCGCGTCGCTCAGCGAGCAGTCGGGTCGGCGCATCCCTTTGATCATCACGCTGAACTTCGACGATCTGCTGGAGCAAGAACTCGAAGCTCTTGGTGTACCGGTTCAAACTGTCTACAATGATGCACGAAAGAACGGGAATGGTCTTCCCATCCTCCACCCGCACGGTTTCCTCCCAAGCAAAGGGACTCCTCCAGAGGCGGGTCTGGTCTTTGCCGAAGACGAGTATCACAAGCTCTCATTCTCTTCAATTCATTGGGCACAAGTGGAAATGCTCAACGCGCTACGGAATCACACCGTCCTCTTTATTGGCCTATCGATGTCCGATCCCAACCTGCGCCGTCTTCTCGATGCCAGCCACATTCCTAACGATCCTCCTAGTCATTTCCTCTTCCGGAAAAACTATATCCTAACTCAGGCGGAAAGAACGAAGGCTGCGCGCACCATCAACGAACGGATGCTGAGCCAATTCTCGACCGGACAGCCGATCCAGGCTAACCTCAAAAATTCCAGACAGTTTGAGAGCGCGATCAATAATATGCTTTCGGCGCAACACCTTTACGATGAGCAGCTATTCCGGGACATGGGAGTAGAAGCAATCTGGTACACTGAGCATAGCGACATTCCAGTAATGCTCCGTGAAATCCACTGACTAGGTGTGGTACGTGATAGGGCAAGGTGGAAATACGAGCAAACTACTATCGGTGGAGATGTTACGCGAAGTCTCTTTTAAATTTGAGTTCATTACAAAATAAGAGTCCTATAGCGGGGCTTTTCCAAAAACCGGAAGGAGTTATTGCTATAAATTGCAATTTTAGAAATACAGCTTGACGCCGAATCGTTTCCAATCCGGCTCTGTTCTTAAACGAACTTTCCCTTGTGTTTTCGTTAAATCAAAAGTGGATTTTACAGGCACAGGCTAACAGGCTCGCTTTCAAGCCAGCACATGGATTCATGTATGCGGCGCATGGGCTAATACGTTAAGCACATTACCCTCTTTATTACCTCTTTTTTAGGGGTAACATCTCTTTTTCGCCACAATGCTCCCGGCCCCCGGCCTAAAGACTCAACCTTCCCCGCCTGCTTCAACTGTCGCAGCGCTTCCTCACCAGATCACGTCTCACGCCCGGACAGGAGACTGAAGATTACTTCACACTAAACATTCTCTTTATTTGACGCGAATCAGGGTATTTGCACTAAATTATGTTAAGTTTGTGGCGCAATAGCCCGATTCGCGCCAATCCGCCGTCGCTCATATGACGCGAATAGCTGATAGATGATAACAACTGCCGCGAGCGTTCGAGGTGAATTTAATGCAGGAGGTCTGATGGCTCAAGTTAAGCACGACAAGGTGCGTGAAGAGCGAATCACGATGGAGATTATCGTTGATGCCTACGATGAAATCGAACGGGCACTGGGGTGGTACTACTATCTTGAGGAGAAATTGGAGTTTCCCTTCAAAGCCAAATGTATCGCCTCAAGGCAGACCTCTCCCTTAACCAAAGGGGAAACGGTCAAAGTGGTTGGGATGCCGCCGGAGAAAGAATGCGAGCGTGAAATGTTCGTCAACGTTCGATGGCAGAAACGGACGATTGCCGTTCCTCTATCTCAGTTAGCAGCACACAAGGTAGATGAAGAAACGCAGGAGGCTATCGAAGATTGGCACTACTGGGTCAATCAAGGACGCCAGTTCTGAGTTATAGCCAGGCAAGTTTGCAGTTCGGTAATGCTTTTCTGTTGGGGATTAGACTGTGAACAAACTTCATTCTAAAGAGAATCATGAAAACATGGCACATTCATTTGAGACAAACTATCCGAATATTGCCCACTGGGTGAAATCCGACGGTTGGGTTCAGATCGGTCGGGACGATGACAGTGACTCGTTCATCCAGGCTCTCGATGAAGGCGGACTGGTCTGGGAAGGCCATAAATCTTACAAAACTCTTGACCAGGCTTTGCAGGCTTTAGAGAGAGGTCTCGGACAGTGGATGAACCAACATGAATAGGTGGAGCGCTGCGTTAATTACAACCTTTCTCAAAGCTGTGATGGTCATACTGGAGAAAGTTTTTCAGTTGCTGAGAAAGAAATCCGTTCCGCTTTATCCTTACGATAAGAAGAGGAATACGATTGCCCTGCCGTCGGATGTAGAAAAGGAGCTGTGCCGCCTGATCTCAGACGGGAATAGAGTTGAAGCCATCAAGAGAGTTACAAAACTCACGGGGGCCGGATTACGAATATCCAAAAATTATATTGACCGTCTCCCAAAGCGCAGTCGCAGCCGTCGCTGATCCGAACTGCTTATGGCCGCACGCTGACAACCTCGCCAACTGAGCTTGCAGCGCGGGTCGCCGGTTACATTGCCCTTTCAATTGCGGCAAATACTTTTGCCGCTCGTTCAACCTCCCCCGACTAAACGGCAATCGTCACGCTCTGCCACACGGTCTGCGCCGAAGCGAGCTACAGCCTTGAGTGCCGGGAGTCGCGCGCAGTCGCTATGCAGGCTTATCCGTGTGGGACAGACCGCGCCCGTCCTGAGAGATGGACTATTATTCAACCATGTGTCGGGATAGCTTGCAGCCTGCGAAGCGACGCTGGAAGTCCGGCACATTGAAAGCGGCGATCACGCTCGCGCGGCGCACGGCGGGCGGAAGCTGCGGCTGAAAACGGCCTAAAGCGAAAGCTCTCTCGAATTGTCGCCAACGACGACTCACCAGAGAGAGCGTTTCTGCTTCGGTAAAGAGCAGCATCGTCTCCGGCAAACAGCCCTGCGCTTCGATCAGAAACTCATTGCATTCGACGATGCGTACGCCTTGTTTCGTCTCCAGCAGTTCGCCCAGAAGCTTGCCGTAAATCCCGCCTGCGCAGTGAAACAACAAGGTTCTGCCTGCCGTCACCGTTTCCGGGTCAGACTCGTCCAAACCTTCCCCCCGCTCGACAAGCATCGGCAACTCCGCCCCCGCTACGGCGCACGGCAGGCCAAGCTCTCGCGCTAAGGCTTGAGTCAAGGCTGGCGATAAACCTTGCCAGCGCGTGCGCCAACGCGGGGCGCGAGCCTCTTCCGCGTCGTCTGTCGAGGCGTGCGATAGCAGCCGTCGCCCTTGCGTCCAGACGACGCGACGCGCTTGCCCACCCAACAGAAAAGTCGTGCCCGTCGGCGCAACCGATTCGAGATACCCCACGCGCCGCCCTGTCATGTCATCAATCACGACAGCCGCCTCGCGCCCGTTGTCCGCCAAGTTGCTGTACAGCGTGCGTTCTTCGTAAAGCTTGTGCCACTGCGGGCCGGGGCGCAAGGCCGTCCCACGCGCGGGCAGAAAGAAACCCGTCTCAATCAAATGATCTACGATCTGCATGTATTGCCGCTCATCCAGCAAGGGCTTGCCTTGCGGTGAAACGAAGAGTTGATAAGCATGCGCTGGCTCAAGCTCGCCGTTGCGAGTTTGTTTGAGGTAAGAGCAGAGTTGCTGGACGACGACCGAAGGCCGAAAGGCGAGGCCGCTGTCAGAGCGCAGCAACGTGCCGGCAGCAGCTTTGTCCATGCCGCTTGAGTTGCGCGCGGCGCGTAGGAAAACTCGAAAGAGCGCCTGCTCCGTCGGCGTGCGATAAAAGCAAGCGACCGCCGTGCGCGCCGTGCGACGATTGCCGCGCCCGAGCCGTTGGAGGAAAGAGCTAAAGTTGTCGGGCGGGCCGATGAGCAGAATCAAATCCACGTCGCCGATGTCTATGCCGAGTTCGAGCGTCTGAGTGGCGAAACACAGGGCGGCTCCGGCGCGCGCAAACTTCTCTTCCACAGCGTGACGAACGCGCCCGCTCAAGCTCGCGTGGTGAACCAAAACATCATCACCGAAAGGCAGGCTGCCGCGCAAAAGATGCGCCCATTCTTCGCATTCCGCGCGGCGTTGACAAAAAGCCAAGACCTTCTTGCACTCGCGCTGCCGGAGCGTGGCTAAAAATTCGCGCAGCGATGTCGAGTTGCTCAAAGGCAGGAGTTCAGCGTCGAGCGCGCGCCTGCCCTCTGCTTGTATTGATACAGGATTCACGAAGTAACGCGACGCGAGGCCGGCGGCATCATACATCGTCGCCGACAGCGCGCAGAATTGCACTTCATCGCTAAGGGCATCGCCGCGTGAGAGGGCGAAAGCGCGGATGCGCCGCAAACGGTTGAGCAGAATGCGTAGTTGATCGCCGCGCGCCGTATGATCGTAAAGGTGCAGCTCGTCCAGCACGACGGCGCGTACGTCAGAGAGCAGGCGCGGCCTGTTCGCCAGCAGCGAATCCAAAGATTCGGGAGTCGTAATCAGAAACTCCGGCGGGCGCGAAGGTTTAAGCGCGGGTTCGTCGCCGGTTTTGACAGCCATGCTGATCGCCAGTTTCGAGAGCGGCTCTGCCAAACGCCGCGCCACGTCGCGCGCTAATGCCCGCGTCGGCACGAGGTACAAAACGCGCACTCCCGTTCCTCTTGTGTGCTTTGCCGCGCGTCCTGAATTTTCTTTGAGTCTCTGCCGGAGATACCGTTCCAGCATCGGAGCCAGAGCCGCCTCCGTCTTGCCGCTCGCCGTCGCCGCCGCCAACACACAATTGCGCCCGGCCAGCAAAGGCTCTATCGCCCGCGCCTGAATCTCAGTCAACCGCCCGAAGCGAGCCAGCAGCGCATCGAATGTGTGCGGAAGCCTGTCCATCTTATTCAGAGTCAGGAGCAGGGGGCAGGAAAAACAATTCGGTCTTACCTGCTTCCTGCTCCTATCAGTCCAGCAACGTGCTGCGCAGTTCTGCTGCTGCTTGCGTGGTCGTGTAGTCCTTGTGCGCGTAGCAGAGGTCGAGGATTTCAACGGCAAGGCGAATCACCTGGCGCAGATTGATGAGATTGCTGTCGAGACACTCAAGTAAGCCTTGCGCGACATCTGAAAACTGTTCGTCATCAGTGCTGGCGTATGCCTGACGATGCAAGGCGGAGAGCCGCGCCATCAATTCATTAATAGCAGCGGACGGCAAGTATTTGCTCAGGGCTAGGACTTGATCTTTATTCAGCCAGCGACGGTAATCGAAGGTGTTCGCGGAGGGCGTGACGGCAAAGAGCAGCAACAAGTGGCTGCGTTCGGTCAAACGAAAGGAATGCGCGCGATGCTGGTGTTGCAGGTCGCTTTCGTTGATGCTGCCACGCGCGCCGAGGGCAGTGTAAATCAACGCTTTGAAAAAATTGTCGGCGCGCTCCTTGTTCCTTTGCGTGAGCAGGCTGTAGTGTTCGGATTCGTCAATAAAGACGGCTAAACCGGCGTAACCGGCTTGCGTCGCCAGCCAGCTCCATCCGTTGAGCAGGTAGCAATACTGATCTGCCGCCGTGGTCATCTGCGACAGCGCGGGCAGCGGAAACTCTTTGCTCTTGATCGCCGCCGCGTCGCGCACCGCTTTGATAAAGACCTTCTCGCCCGACATCCAATCGAGCAACAAGTCCAGAGCCTCGCCCGGCTGCTCGCGCATCAGCGAATAATTGTGCAGGGCGGAAGCGAAGAGCGTCCCGCGTAAATCATCTTGGAGGGTCGAATAGTTTGGCTGCGCGATGAGGCGATCCAACAAAGGCGCAAGGCCGATTTCGGTTGAGTGCGGATACCGCAAAGAGCGCATCAGCGCGTGATAGATGCGCTGCGGGCGATTCGGCGGAACCTCACGCAGGTCAAGACTGGTTGTCGCCACCACGAAATTCTGCGCCAGAGCCTCTTGCGCGGCCAGCTCGAAGAAGTGGCTTTTGCCCGCGCCGTATTCGCCCAATACCACGCGCACTTCGCCGCCGCCCTCACTCACTTCCGCGAAAGCGCGACCCAAGCTGGCGCGTTCCTCTTCGAGACCGACGCTCAATTCACGGATGCGTCTGGTCGGAACGATGCCATAGCGCAAAGCCTCTATCGTACGTCGCGCTTCCAGTCGCTCTGTCTGTGCGGGCGTGAAAACTCTCTCAGGACGCGGCGTCAGTGATTGGCCGGAGCGGGCGCGAGGCTGTGCCGAAGCCACGCCCGGATTAGTTGAAGCGCCGCCGGCGGCAGGTTGCAAAGTTGAAAGCATATTACTCTCAACCACCGCGCGAATGCCGTTATCAAATCGCACTACCACCGAGCGCGCGGCGTTGCGCAATTCCAACACCTGCCCGCGCCCGAAGAGCGGGTGATTAACGATAGCTCCGACCATAGCTTCATTGAGGAGCAGGGAGGCAGGGGCAGACGGCAGGAGCAGGAAAAGCAAACCGGTCTTACCTGCCACCTGCTCCTGCCGTCTGCCTCCTGCTGCTGATTACTGCTGCTTAGCGGCTGAATTTTTCAGGATGCGCGATCATGCCGCCGAGCATTCTGCCGACTTCTTCATATCCTGCAATCAACCGTGTCTCCTTTTCTGTGGATAGGTAGCCGCATTCCCGCGCAAAGGCTAACCAAACCTGAGTTTCAGTGGCTTCACCATCAGCGTCAGCCATTTTGCTGACAAACATCTTCGGATACTGTTTCTTGCGATAGCCTTCAGCGATATTGGCGGCAACACTCCGCGAAGCCCGACGAATTTGATCCGTCAGCGAATACTTTTCTTCCGGCGGAAACGACTTCGATAAATAAAAAATCTCCATCGCAAACTTAAACGCCAACTGATAAACCCTCAACTCCTTAAATCCCTGCGAAGCCCCCATAAACAACCTCTGCCTCCTGCTCCTGCCTCCTGCCCCTGCTCCTGCCTCCTCAATACTCTCCGCTCTCGCTTCGCCCCAACTGCTCCGTGACATCGCGCAGCACGCCCTGTAGATTCTCATCTTCGTAAGGCCGCTCGCCCGCGACGCGCTGTTCGGTGAGCATGGTAATCAGCGTCTTGACGAAGTGGCGGCGATGGCTGGTCGAGAGCAAGGAAGCGCAGTTTGCTGCCAGCCCGTCAATGTTGCGCGCTTGCAAGTCGCGGTCGAACTTCATCTGGTAAGCCGTCTCGTAAACGCTGACCAACTTCGCGCCGATCAGGCGCAGCAACTCTTCGCCCGGATAATCCAGATGGTCGAGGCTGATCTGCACGCTGAAAGGATTTTGGCGCGAGAACTTCACCTTCGCGCTGATGCGCTGGCTCAAAGCCTCGTACTGCGGCGCGATGTTGGTGACGAAGTAAGGCGGGACGGCATAGACGAACAGCGACGACGGCAGGCTTTCACCCGCGCAACGGTCTATCACTTCGCGCAGGTTATCGCAGGCGATCTTTTCCATGTGCGATGAACCGATGCTCACCATCCGGTCGCCTTCATCAAAGAGCAAGACCAGACCGCTGTAGCCGAGTTCATGAACCAGTTGCGCCAGCGAGCGCAGCATCTTGAAGGCCACAGACCGATCTAGTTTCTCCGTGATTGAAAAAGCGCGCACGTCTTTGAGCGTGATGCTCTCGCCGCGCAGCCACGCGCCGAGCAGTCGCTTGTGTTCTTCGTTCTCTTCCGCGACCGCTTGCAGATAGTAATAAACGGCGTGACGAAACGAAGGGCTTTCGACTTTGAAATGCAGGATGGTATCGAGCCACAGCTTGACGCGCACGTCGAGGCCGACGCTCGTCTTTGCCTTCTCAACGCCGAGTGTGCGCAAGGTATGAAAGAGATGATTTTCCAGAAAAGCTTCTAACCCTTGCGTGTCCGCGCTCTCAGCCGCCGGGTCGTGATAGATGAGGTTGCTTGTGACCGCCTGATAGACTTTCAGTTGATTATCGTAAGGGCACTCTTTCGGACTCAGCTCGGTGCGGCTGACGACGTAGCCCTGTGCCCAAGCCAGATCGCGCAGGCGATAGAGAAAGTGAGACTTGCCGCTGCCGTATTCGCCGACCACTAGCTTGAAACTCGAACCGCCGTCCGGCAGGTAGCCGCGCAGGTATTCGTCTTCGAGTGTCCCTAAGAGCGAATCAATGCCGACGGTGTAAGCTTCCAGCCCGCGTGAAGGCGGGATGCCGGACTCGCCCAGCTTGCGGACGATATGCTGAGCTTCTCCCTGCGTCAAAATCATTCCTATTTCTCCGTCGTGAAGTAAAGGTCTTTGATGAACTGCCCTTCGGTCGCGCCGGTGGCTAAGAACATCGCCCGCGCCGTGTCGCTGCCCACATCAATCGTCGCTGTTCCCAAATTGAGCCGGTGGCCCTGATGCGACATCTTCTGGTGGCGGCGCAGTTGCAGCATATCGTAAGCGAAGTGCGTCTTGGGATAATCACGAAAGCTTTGCTTCGACGGAGCTTTGCGGAACGAGAGCGGCTGGCGCACCAGCACCAGCTCGCGGTAGCAATCAACGATGCTCAGGCGTGTGCCCATCTGCTTGCCCGTCAACTTGAGGACACGCTGGTAGGCTTCAAACAACTCTTCCAAAAGCTCATCCAGATCAACCTTGCGCTCGCAGATGTCGCGCCGCGCGCGTTCGTATGCAGCGACGACCTGCTCGACGTTCAGCTTGATCTTTTTCTCCGTCACCGGCTGGCGCGAGAAAGCCATCTCGACCTGTTTCCGGCGCATGTCAACTTTGATGACGAACAAGTCCGCGATCAACTCGCCGGGCGTACCGGTTAATTTCAGACCTTTCTCTTTGAAGGCTTCGCGCAAGTCTCTGGCGAAAGCGAACTCCAGTTCGGAAAGTTTTTCATCTGCGACCGCGCGCAATTGCCGGATGGTTTTCTGATAGCCCGACGGCAAGCTTAAATCCGGCGGCGCATTCTCTAAAGCAGCGCCCGCTTCAGCCAAAGCGACGGCGTTGCGATGCGGGTCTTTGAGCGCGCGTAAGGCGTTCTCCAAAGGCTTGATGACGGCGTGGCGCAGTTTGACCTCGCCCGTCAACACGCGCCGGACTTCGCCGAGATTGTTACCGAGAGTTTCAGTGTCAACCGCTCCGGCGGCTACTGTCGCGAAACCGCTTTTCTCGCTCATCTATTTTTGCTGCTCCCTGAATTTGACTTTTGCCCTGTAGCCCACTAGAACGCGAACGT
>JACMLC010000755.1 GCA_014379795.1 Pyrinomonadaceae bacterium | reverse complement strand
CGCCCCACGCTTGTTGACGATGATGCTGTCTTTCATGAGTCTTAGAATTTAGCACAGAAGAAGTCAGAACCGCCTGCGGTAGCGGGCGGGTTCCTGGTGGCATTGAGACCCGCCCGCTACCGCAGGCGGTTCTGACCTGTTTCTTTTTCTTTGAGTCTTTGTGCCTTTGTGGTTAATCGCTTGAAATCAATCCCGGCAAAGATTACCCTTGCGAAAGTTTTCTGAATGAGTCGCGCGCTGAAAACTAAAAACTAAAAACTGAAAACTGAAAACTGAATCCATGTATAAAACTATCGGCATTGTGACGGGGGGCGGCGATGCGCCCGGCTTGAACGCTGTGATACGCGCGGTGGTGAAGACTGCCGCAGGCGAGTATGGCATGCGTGTCATCGGCATCGAGGACAGCTTTGAAGGCTTGCTCGGCGAGACGCGCACGCGCGATTTGCGGCCAGAGCATGTGCGTGGCTTGCTGCCGCGCGGCGGAACTATTTTAGGCACGCGCAATCGCGGCCAGTTCGTCGTGCGAACGAATGAAGGCCAGCTTGTGAAGCCCGAAGATGTTTACAGGGAAGCCATCACGAATCTCGAAAAGCTCGGCATTGAGGGACTCGTCGTGCTCGGCGGCGAAGGCACTTTGGCTATCGCAGCGGAGTTCGATCGTCTGGGCTTTCCCGTCATCGGCGTCCCAAAGACGATTGATAACGACCTTGCCTGCACGGAGCTGACGTTCGGCTTTGTCACCGCGCTGGATATTGCGACCGAAGCTCTGGATCGCCTGCACACCACAGCCGAATCCCATGACCGTGTGATGATTCTCGAAGTGATGGGCAGGCACACCGGCTGGATCGCCCTGCACTCCGGCATCGCTGGCGGCGCGGATGTCATCCTGATGCCCGAAATCCCTTTTACCATGCAGGCGGTCGCGGAGAAGATTAGAGAGCGCGACCGTTGCGGCTCGGAGTTTACGATTATCGTCGCCGCAGAAGGAGCGAGCGAGGCTGGCGGCGAGCTGATTTATCAAGACAAGGGCGATCCTGCGCACGCGCCCAGACTCGGCGGCGTCGGCAACTACTGCCGCGCCGAATTGGAGCAATTGACCGGCAAAGAGACGCGATGTGTCGTGCTCGGGCACTTGCAGCGCGGAGGCCGTCCCAATGCTTTTGACCGGATGCTGGCAACCAACTTCGGCGCGTGCGCCGTGCGCGCTTTCGCCAAAGGCGAGCGCAGCGTGATGGTCGCGCTACAGGCCGCAGACATCGTCACCGTCCCAATCTCTGAAGCCATCGCCAACATCAAGACCGTGCCGCCCGACGGCCAGCTCGTCGGCACCGCACGCGCCACAGGCATCTCCTTCGGCTCGCCGGACGAAGCGTCCTACCACACGAGCAAAGGGACAGAGCCGTGCGTGTAAGAAAGTAAAAAGGCAAAAGGTAAAAGGCAAAAGTAAGAAAGCAATCAAGCCTTCTTCACTTTTGCCTTTTACCTTTTTACTTTTGCCTTTTTATGCGACGTTGTGCAGCTCTTCTATGAAGCTGTAGTTGATGGAGCGCGTGCGTTCGGCATCTGATGCTAAGAGGCATTCGACGAATTTTTCGACAAGGCGTTGGTCGAATTGGACGCCTGCGCCTGCGCGCAATCTTTGAATGGCCGTCGCCTGCGGCATGCGCTTGCGATAGGGGCGATCAGAAGTCATCGCGTCATAAGCGTCTACGACGGCGACGATACGCGCGCCGAGCGGGATTTCTTCGCCTTTCAAACCTAAAGGATAACCGTTGCCGTTCCACCATTCATGATGATGTTTGACAATCGCATGCACGTTTTCCATCTGCGGGATGCCTTCCAGCGCACGTTCGCCGTGATCCACATGCAGGCGCATGACTTCAGTTTCATCCGGCGTCAATTCTCCGCTTTTGCGCAAGACGCTTTCCGGCACGCCGATCTTGCCGACATCATGCAGGAGCGCGCCGAGCTTGATGTTTGTGACTTCGACTTCGGAGAGATTGAGTCCGCGCGCGAGCATTTCCGCCAGCTCTGCGACCATGCTGGAATGCTCGCAGGTGTAGCCGTCCTTGACCGCCAGCAGCGAAATCAGAGCCTTGATCGTCCCGACCCATGAGCGGCGCGCTTCCCTTTCCAGTATCCGGTTGCGCTCTTTGATGTGGCTCATCACCAGCACGTTATCAATGATATTCAAAAGCTCGTGATTGCCGAACGGCTTGCACAGGTAAGCCGATAGCCCCAGCTCAAGCAGCGCGCGTTGCTCTGTGTAATTATCCGTCTTGGCGGTGAGCATGATGACCGGCGTGTGGCGCAGGCGTTCGATTGGCGATTGCAAAAGCTCCAGAAAGACTTCTTTGCCGCTGAGGCCGGGCATCATATAATCAAGCATGATGATGTCTGGCTGCATGTCGTGAGCGTAGCGCAATCCTTCGACACCGTTGAGCGCGCCGATAAACTCGTAACCCGCGCGCTCCAGCCTGATTCTTTCCAGCAAGAGCAACGATTCATCATCATCTACGAACAGGACACTCTTACGTTGGCCGAAGAATTTGTTGGGCATCTCCACCATCCAATCGCGCCGTTTAAGTTATCCTGAGAGAGAGCGGCGCGCTCCCTCTTTTGCAAGACGGTCAAGGGGGT
>JACMLC010000754.1 GCA_014379795.1 Pyrinomonadaceae bacterium | reverse complement strand
TGCGCGAGAACGCGGAATACCGCGCCGCGCTCGACCGGCAAGAGATGGTCAAGGCGCGCATGGGACAGTTGCGCCAGCGACTGAGCGAAGTCGCCTCGATTGACATCTCGAAAATTCCGCGCGACCGTGTCGCATACGGCTCGACGCTCCTGCTCTTTGACGCTGAGCGCGACGAGGAAGTGACCTATCGCCTCGTCACAGCCGAAGAGAGCGACCCGCAGGCCGGGCTGATTTCCACCACCTCGCCCGTCGGGCGCAGCCTGATGGGCAAGGAAGAAGGCGATGAAGTCACCGTCCGCACGCCCGCCGGTGCGCGCAATTTCGAGATCAGGCGTTTGACGACGCTGCACGATCAAGCGAAGGATGAACAGTAGGTTGACAGATCAATAGATTTTTAGTCAAAACTCATCGGGGAATTTACGGGAGTATAGAGATGACTAATGAGGAATTCGAGAAAAGAATGGAGTTTATTGTCGAGCAGCAAGCGCAGTTTTCTGCCGACATTCAGCACTTGCGAGAGACACAAGCCCATACGGATCAGATTGTGGCTCGGCTCGCTCAGTTGACGCTTGAGGGTTTCAAGGACGTAAATGCTAAGATAGATGCTTTAGTAGATTCACACTTGCGTTTAAGCGAAGCGCAATCTCGCACGGACGAGAATCTCAGAAATCTGATTGCAGTCGTTGATCGTTACTTCAACGAAGGTCGGAATGGCAATTCTAAGAGTTAAAGCAAGTATCCTGCGCGCCTTAAATCCAAAATGGAAGCGGATTTTTAGCTTTCGTCCCTCTTCCCCGTTCTATTGTTCTTGACAAGTATTCAGAGCGTTTCTATCATGCGCTGTCGGCAAGGCATTGGCCTCGTGCGGCGCGTGGCAGCGTGGCTGGCCGACGGTCGCTGGTATCAGGAGAAAGACCAACAGGTGTTCGGAGAAAGTATCGGGCGCGGCGCGAGCCGTATCATCAGTGCGATGGTGCGCGGTCTGGCTCATGGTCGTATCAATCCGAATCTGCTGACCGTGATCGGAGTTGCCATCAACGTCGGGTGCGGCCTGCTGTTCGGCTTCGGCCATTTTTTCTGGGCGGGCATTATCCTGATCGTCGCCAATCTGTTTGACATGCTGGACGGGCAGGTGGCACGCCTTTCGGGGCGCGTGACGCGCTTTGGCGGCTTTTTGGATTCATCGCTCGACCGCCTCTCGGACATGGTTGTCCTTGTCGGCCTCATCATCTTTTACGCGCGGGATACAGAGTTTCATTCGACGCTCAATGTGTTTCTGGTGTGCGCGGCGATGATGGGGTCGGTTCTGGTCAGCTACACGAGCGCGCGCGCAGAGAGCCTGATTCCCAAATGCGATGTCGGTTTCCTGCGTCGCCCAGAACGCGTAGTGCTTTTAATCATCGGCGCATTGACGACGCATCCCGGCTCGCAGAACCTTTTTTTGAACCGGATGCCCGCAGTGCTCTGGATTCTTGCGGTCGGTTCTTACTGGACTTTCGCGCATCGCATGTACCACACGTGGCGCGAGGTCAATAAAGCTGATGCGGCCAATGCCCGCGCAGCATCCGAAAACCCCCTTCCGGCATCAAACGCCGGTGCAGAGCGGCGCACAGAGCCGGAGTTGGTGCGCTAAAGCTCTTCTGAAATTTTGTAGACACCCGATTTATGCAAAGCAATAAAGTTCTCCCAACAAATGTTCGAGGTATAAAAAATTGACAATCTGTCCCTGTTGCGGCTTCAAGTTTGAAGGCGATTTGCGTGCAGGCTGTGTGTCCTGCGGCGCGCGTTCCGTTGGCGAGCCGCTCGCACGCCCCGAACATGAGCTTCCCTCTTATGGACGCGGCCTCCTTGTCGGCGTGATTGGCGCGATGGCGCTGCTGGCATTTCTGGCGACGACCATTCTGGCTCTTTTCCAGCGCGCGACGCTCTCTTTTGATTTCCGTTCTCTACTGGCTGCCACAGAAACGGCTGCGTGGCAGCTCAAGTGGCTCGCGCTCCCCTTTACACTGGTCTCCATCTGGCTGAGCTGGCGCATCTGCGCGACGCTTCGCAGGCAGCCCGCGCGCTTTATCGGCAAGCGGGTCGCGCATGGCGGCCTTGCTGCCACGATTCTGTTTGCCTTGATGATGGCGACCTTTATCGGCATCACCGTGCCGGAACGCTTGCGCCAGCACGAGCGCGGCATCGAAGCCACACATCGCGCCAAGCTCTACACACACGACAGGGCGTTTCTGGAATACCGCGTGCGCTACGGCACCTATCCGGCAGACCTCAGCGACCTGCGCAACCTGCCGGATGCGGACGGCTCAATCGCCGAATTGATAGAGCAAACGAAGCAGACCAGCTACAAGCCCTGGGCTGAGCTGGCGGCAACGCAACCGGCTCCTGAGAAACCCAGACGGCTGCGCGGCTCGGCTCTTCGTCCTGCCTCTTTGAATTCGGACGCGGATGATACGACCAGCGAGGGAGTTCCCTTTACCAACTACGAGCTGCGGCTGCCGGGCGAGGATAAGATTCTGGGCAATGAGGATGACTGGATGATGCGAGATGGAATGATTCAGCCCGTCTCTGCCGTCGAAAGCTCATCATCTATTTCAATCAGCGAAGCGGGCACACCGTAACCGGCAACCCTTGGCGTCATGTCTTTTCTGGGTCTCTTTCGACGGAAGAAGGTTGAAGATGAAGCGGCGCGACGCGCGCGACTGCTCCGCGCAGGGCGCATCAGCGAAGGCTCCATCCTTGACATCACCTGCGACGACGCCGGGATCGCAACGCAAATTTTCTTTACCTACAATATCAACGGCGTAGATTACGAATCATCACAGACGCTCGACAGCGTGCAGCGCGAACGCCAGCAGGACTACGCGCCCGGCGCCAGCGTCACTGTTCGCTATGATCCGCACAGACCCGGCAATTCCGTAGTAGTATAAAGGCAGTGACAAGTGACGAGTGACAGGTGACAAGCAAGAAGTAGTGATTTATCTTGTTACCTGTCACTCGTCGCTGCATTTTTATGTTCAAAAAAATCCTGATTGCCAATCGCGGAGAAATTGCCTGTCGCGTGATCCGTACCGCGAAGCCGATGGGGATCAGGACGGTCGCGGTCTATTCCGATGCCGATGCTCGCGCGCCGCATGTGC